>PUKW01000243.1 GCA_003550665.1 Paracoccaceae bacterium
AGCCATCGCGGAGGCGGCCTCGCGCCCAAGCATGCGCTTCGTGGCGGTGAAGAGCGCCGGGACCCAGGGGCGCGCGTCGTCCATCGGGCTTGAACCGATGGCGCCCTGATGGACGACCCTTCCGGACGCATCAATGCCTGGCCCGCAACGAGCAATTGCGGACATCGAAACGCCTGGGCCGTGCGCTCGGGCAACGATGGAGCGACGGCCATCACCGAAGCCGCGCAGCGATATGAGCCGAACAAGAAGACGATCCGGGGGATCGTTTTCCCGGCGATCGAATGTACTGCGTCGAACTCCCGGGCCAACGCCTCTCGGCGTGCGAATGCGACGGTCAGGTTGCCGGGGTCCAGATCCGGATTGCAGGCTCAACGACCTCACCGCGCTCGGCATCCCGCCACCGAGGCCTTGGAGTGGCTCCGGCCGGGGAAAGGGGAGTGCGGGCATGAGTCCATTTGCGCAGCAAGGTTTCTGCTACAACGCCCGGCTCTGATCGCGGGTGAAGACGAGCCGGGTATGCTGGTGATAGGTATCGCCGGGGCGCAGCAGGGCCTGCGGGTAGCCCGGTTGGTTGGGGCTGTCGGGCCAGATCTGCGGCTCGAGCGCGATGCCGGCATAGGGGCCGATCCGCTGCCCCGCTAGCCCCGGCACCGGCACGTCGAGATTGTGCCCGTCATAGACCTGCAGCCCCGGCTCGGTGCTGTGCAGCGCCATTGCGACCCCCGCCCGCCCCTCCAGCACCGCCACCTCGCGCAGCCCGCCGCGCCGGTCCGCGAGGCAGAAATTGTGATCGATCGGTGCCGCCCCGAGCCGGCGCGGTGTGCGAAAATCGAACGCCGTGCCCGCCACCGGGGCTGGCGCGCCGAGGGGCAGCTTGTCGCTGTCCACCGGCAGAGAGGCCTCCGCCGCGATCCCAAGGACGTGGCCGCGCACATCGCCGCGCCCGTCGAGATCGAAATAGCTGTGATGGGCGAGGTTGCACAGCGTCGGCGCGTCGCTGTGCGCGCTGTAGCGGATATCGAGGCTGCCGTCGCCGGGCAGAGAGAACGCCGCCTCGATCTGCAGCGTGCCCGGATAGCCCATGTGCCCATCGGGCAGTGTCAGCGCGAGGCGCAGCGCGTCGGGTGCCTGCGCCACCACCCGCCAGAGCTTGCACCCCGCATTGTCGGCGCCGCCATGCAGGTGATGGCGCCCGCCCTCGTTGCGGTCGAGCTGCACGGCGCGGCCATTGATGCTGCAGCGCCCGTCCCGGATGCGGTTGGCGCAGCGCCCCACCGTCGCGCCGAAATGACGCGAATGGGCGAGATAGTGATCCAGGCTTTCGAGACCGAGCACCAGCGGCGGCGCATGCCCATTTAGGCGCAGATCCTGCAGCACCGCGCCCCATGTCAGGAACCGCGCGGTCAGACCGCCGCCTTGCAGCGTAATCCGCTCGACGCGGCCGCCATCGGGCAGGGTGCCGAAGGGTTCGATCACGGCGCGCCGCGCAGATCGACAGCCTCGCCGCTGCGCACCGAAGCCTCGGCGGCCTCGCCCACCAGCACCGACCAGTAGCCATCGGTGAGCCCCACCTCCGGCGTGCCGCAATTACGGACCATGCTCAGAAACCGCTCATGCTGATAGAAGGTGGAGCCGTGGTGGTCTCCGGCGCGCAGGATGCGCTCATCGACCTCAACGATCTCGCGGCGCGGGCGCTTCTCGGCGCGGGTCTCGATGACGAATTCGGAGTGGCGCTCCTGCCCGTCGGGGGAAAAGCGCGCCGGCCCCGGCACCCGCGCCTCGAGCCGCGCGACATCGCCCGCCACCGAGACCTTCTCCTGCCATTCCGCCCCCTCGGCGAACATGCACAGATCAAGCATCGCCCGCGTGCCGCCCTCGAAATCGACGCAGACAAAGGCGTTGTCGAGGATGTCGGGCACGCGGCCATCATACCGCTCCGCGCGGTGATTCACATCCGCGCCGCCGGTGGCGTAGACGCGCACCGGGTCGCGCCCGAGGATATGGCGCATTAGGTCGAAAAAGTGACAGCACTTCTCGACCAGAGTACCACCTGTGCGCGCGTTGAAGCGGTTCCAGTCATCCACCTTGTCGAGAAATGGAAAGCGGTGCTCGCGGATGCCGACCATGCGGGGGGTCCCGGCCACGCCATCGCGCAGCGCGTCGATGAGGCGGGCGACGGGCGGCATGTAGCGATACTCCATCGCCACCCAGACGGGTGCGCGCCGCTCGGCGAGGCGCATGATCTCGGCGCAGTCGGCGGCGCTCGTGGCCAGCGGCTTTTCGCACAGGATCGGCTTGCCGGCCTCCAGCATGTCGCGCATCAGCGGCAGATGCAGATCGTTGGGCGCGGCGAGGACGAAGGCGTCGCAGCTCTCGGCGTCGAGCAGCGCGCGGTGATCGGGATAGGCGCGCGCGCCGGCGAGCTCGGCCGCCCCCGCGCGCATCCCCGCATCGGGGTCCGCCACAGCGGTGACCGCCGCGCCGTCGAGAAGCGCCACGTTGCGGATATGCTCCTGGCCCATCATCCCCGCGCCGATGAGGCCGTATCTGATCGTCATCTTGCGTCCTTTCAGGGGCGTCAGTTGAGCGTCAGCCCCGCATCCACGATGAAATCCTGCCCGGTGCAGCCGCGCGCCGCGTCGGAGGCCAGAAACAGCGCCATCGGCGCGACATCGGCGGCCTGCAGCCGGAACTTCAGCGCCTGCTCGTCGAGCAGCCGCTGGTTGAGCTCGGGGGTGAGCCAGAGCCGCTCCTGCCGCTCGGTCAGGATCGCGCCGGGCACCACCGAATTGACCCGCACGCCGTGGGGCCCGAGCTCGGCGGCGAGCGAGCGGGTCAGACCGCTGATCGCCGCCTTGGCGGTGGTGTAGCCGAGCATCCCGGGCCGCCCGCGCATCCACGAGATCGAGCCCATGTTGATCACCGAACCGCCGCCCGCTGCCTTCATCCCGCCGAGCACCGCCTGGGCGGCGAAGGCGTGATGGCGCAGATTGGTGGCCATGCAGTCATCCCAGTACTCGGGGGTGAGGGCCTCGAAGTCGTGGCGGTCGTCGCGCGCGGCGTTGTTGACGAGCACGGCGAAGGCGCCCAGCCGCGCCTCGAGATCGGCGATCGTGTCGCGCAGCGCGGCGATGTCGCGCAGATCGCAGGGACGGAATACGGCGCCCTCGGCCTCGGCCAGCGCAGCGCCCGAAGCCGCGTCGATGTCGAGAAACGCCACCCGCGCCCCCTGCGCGGCGAAGGCGCGCACCAGCTCCGCCCCGATCCCGGTCGCTCCGCCGGTGATCAGCACGTTCGCGCCGTCAAGCGACGAGTAATTCGCTGCGGGCTGCGTCATCCCGCGAACTCCGGCTCGGGGCGGCCCGGCACATCGGTGCGCATGGCGAAGAGGTTGCCCGATTCGGGCCATTCGGCGAGCTCGTCCGCCGGGCGCTTGTGACGCGCCGAGGTGACATAGAGGGTGCGCAGATCGGCGCCGCCGAAGGCGCACATCGTCGGGCAGCGCGCCGGGACCGGGAACTCGGCGAGCACCGCGCCCTCGGGCGACAGCTTCGCCACGCGCCCGCCCTCGAACAGCGCCGTCCAGTAGCAACCCTCGGCATCGACGGCGGCCCCGTCGGGGCGGCCGGCGCCGTGCTCGAACTCGGCGAAGATGCCCGCATCGGTGACCGCGCCATCCGCGTCGAGCGCGTAGCGGTAGATCACATGCGCTGGGGTGTCGGAGTGATAGGCGGTGCGCGCATCGGGCGAGAACGCCACCCCGTTCGAGGTCCGCACCGGCTTGCCGACCGCGCGGCAGGACCCGTCGGCCCCGATCACGTAGAGCGCGCCACCAGCGCGGTCGCGCGGCTCGTGGATGGTGCCGGCCCAGAACCGGCCCCAGGGATCGACGCGGCCATCGTTGAAGCGGCTGATCGAGGTGTCGGGCTGCGGGGTGGCGAGCAGGCGCTCCTTGCGGCCTGCCCCGTCGAGCAGCCACACCCCCGAGCGCATCCCCGCGACGAACCCGCCGCCCGCGCGAAAGCCGATGCAGCCGATATTCTCGTCCATCGGGATCGAGGTGTTTTCGCCGGTTGCGGGATCGAAGCGGTTGAGGCTCGGCGCCTCGATATCAACCCAGTAAAGCGCCTGCTCGCGCACCGACCAGAGCGGGCATTCTCCGAGGGCCGCCTGCGCCACGCATGCCGTCTCAAAACCCATGCCGCCTCCTCAATAGCCGCCGGTCTGCGCCGGGGCGTCGCCGCCGCGCAGCTCCTTGAGCGCGCCGCGCGCCGCCCCCATCATCAGCGCGAGATCGGAGCCGATTGCAACGAAGGAAAATCCGGCCTCCTCGTAGCCGCGCACCATCCCGGCCGTCCCGCCCACGATACCGCAGGGCATCCCGGCGCGCGTGGCCGCCGCGGCGGCGTCCCGAAGCGCCGTCTGCACCTGCGGCTCGGCGATACCGCCCAGACGCCCCATCGCCGCCGAGAGATCCGCCGGGCCGGTGAACACCGCATCCACGCCGTCGATGCGCGCGATATCCGGGATCGCTGCGACTGCGTCAGGGGTTTCGAGCTGCACGATCACGGCGACCTCGTCATTGGCCTGGCGCAGATAGTCGTCGATCATGCCGTAACGGCTCGCGCGGTGCATCGCGGCGACGCCGCGCACGCCCTCAGGCGGGTAGCGGGTGGCGGCAACGGCGGCGCGGGCCTCCTCGGCGTTCTGCACGAAGGGAAACATGATCGTGCGCGCGCCCGCATCCATCGTCCGCTTGACCATCACCGCATCGTTCCAGGGCACGCGGACCACCACCTCGGCCGGGGTGGCGGCGACGGCCTGCATGATCTCGGCGGCCTGCGGCACATCGACGGGGACATGCTCCATGTCGAGCACGACGAAATCGAAGCCCGCCCAGCCCATCGCCTCGGCGGTCACGGGGCTTGCGGTCATCAGCCACGTGCCGAGCGGCGGCCGCGCCGGGGGCTCGCGCATCCAGCGCTTGAAACGGTTCTCGGGCATCTGCATCGCGGCGCCTTTCAGTAGATTTCGGGTTCGGGCTGGCTGCGCCCGTGATCGAGGATGTCGAAGTCGCAGCCCTGATCGGCCTGGGTGACGTGCTGGCGAAACAGCGCCGTGTAGCCACGCTCGGTCGCGGGGACCGGCGGCGTCCATTCCGCGCGCCGGCGCTCGAACTCGGCCTCCGGCACGTCGAGCTCCAGCCGGCGCGCCTCAACATCGAGCACGATCTCGTCGCCGTCGCGCACCAGCGCGAGCGGGCCGCCCACCGCGGCCTCGGGGGTCACGTGCAGCACGCAGGTACCGTAATGCGTCCCGCTCATGCGTGCATCCGAGATCCGGAGCATGTCGCGCACCCCTTGGGCGAGCAGCTTCTTCGGGATCGGCAGGTTGCCCCATTCCGGCATCCCCGGCGCCCCCTGCGGCCCCGCATTGCGCAGCACCAGCACCGACTCGGCGGTGACGTCCAGCGCGGGATCATCGATGCGCGCGGCGAGATCGGCCTGGCTGTCGAAGACCACGGCGCGGCCGCGATGGTGCGCGAGGGCGGGGTCCGCCGCACTCGGCTTGATGACCGCGCCGGTGGGGGCGAGGTTGCCCTTGAGCACGGCGAGTGCTGCGCCCTCGGTGACAGGGTTCGCGAGCGAGCGGATCGTGTCGTCGTCGTAGCATTCGGCTGCCGCGATCACCTCTTTGAGCCGGCCGCCGGTGACGTTGAGGGCCTGCGCGTCGAGCATCTCCGCAAGCCGCGCGAGTAGCGCCGGCAGCCCGCCGGCGTAGTAGAAATCCTCCATCAGCCGGTTGCCGGACGGAAACAGGTTGGCCAGCACCGGCACCTCGCGCGCCACCGCGTCGAGATCGTCGAGCGTCAGCGCGACACCCGCGCGGCGCGCCAGCGCGATCAGATGCACCGCCGCGTTCGTCGAGCCGCCGAGCGCCATATAGACCCGCGCGCCGTTGAGAAAGCTCGCCCGGGTGAGGATGTCGGAGGGCTTGCGGTCGGCCCAGACCATCTCGACGATGCGCTCGCCGCATTCCGAGGCCATCCGCGTATGCGCCGAATCCGCCGCCGGGATCGAGGAAGCACCGGGCAGCGTGAGGCCCATCGCATCCACGATCGTCGTCATGGTGGAGGCCGTGCCCATCGTGTTGCAGGTCCCGTTCGAGCGGGTCATGCGGCTTTCGAGGTCGATCCATTCCGCCTCAGTTATCTCGCCGGTGCGCAGCCTGTCCCAGTAATGCCGCGTATGCGTGCCCGCGCCAAGGGTCTGCCCCTTCCACTTGCCGTTGAGCATCGGCCCGGCGGGGCAGAACACCGCCGGGATGTCCATCGACAGCGCGCCCATGATCAGCCCCGGCGTGGTCTTGTCGCAGCCGCCCATCAGCACCGCCCCGTCGATGGGGTGCGAGCGCAGAAGCTCCTCGGTCTCCATGGCGAGGAAGTTGCGGTAGAGCATGGTGGTGGGCTTGACCATCACCTCGCCCAGCGAGAGCGCGGGAAGCTCCACCGGGTAGCCCCCCGCCGCCCAGACCGCGCGTTTGACGGCCTCGGCACGCTCGCGCAGATGCGCATGGCAGGGGCTTAGATCGGACCAGGTATTGACGATCCCGATCACCGGCTTGCCCATGAACTCCTCGCGGCGCAGGCCCATCTGCTGGGTGCGCTGACGGTGGGCGAAGCCGCGCATGTCGCTTGCGCCGTACCAGCGCTGACTGCGCAGATCCTCGATGCTTCGCCGTGCCATGGCTCCTCCCGCGGCGGCGCCCGCCGTTTCGTAACGCTGCGATATTAGAGCCGCGATTCGCCTCGATGTCAAACCGATCACAACGCGGGCGATTCGCTTCGTTTGGGCTGCAAAATAGCAAGAAATCCGAAAATAATCGTGTCAATGCACCGGAGTCTGGGCTCGATTGACAGGTCGCCATCAAGCTGCTAGCGATTTTCGAAACGCTACGATAGACAGTCGCGGGTTCGCATGGGAGGCGGCGCGCGGCCGAGAGGGGGAGGGGCCATGGACACGCTGATCCGTCAGCTCGGCCAGCTCAACACCGTGCTCACGCGCGGGGCGGGCCATGTCGCGACGGTGCTGCTGATGGGGATGCTCGGCGTCGTCATCGTGCATGTCTTCTACCGCTATGTGCTCGGGACGAGCTTCGGCTGGACCGAGGAGGTGTCGCGCACGATGATGGTGTGGATGGCGTTCCTCTACTTCCCGACGGCGCATCGCTACGGGCTGAATGTCAGCCTCGATCTCTTCATCTCCGCCATCGCGCAGACGCGCGTCTTTCGCATCGTGGGCATCCTGATCGAGCTTTCGGTCTTCGTGCTGCTCTGCGGGGCAATCTACCTGACCTACAACCTGGCGGTGAACGCGACGAGCGTGTCGCTCTCGCTGCGCCTGCCGCTGGCCTATGTCTACGCGATCATGCCCGTGGGCTTCGGGCTGGTGGCGCTGGTGTCGCTGGAGCGGCTGTTGCGGCTTCTGGCCAATCTCGCCGAGCCGGGGCGCTACAAGGTGCATGTCTTCGGCAGCGCGGTCGAGACGGGGACCTGAGCGATGGCGCTGCTTTATGTCTACATCTTCGGTTTCCTGCTCGTCATCGGCACGCCGATCGTCTTCGTGATGCTGCTCGCACCGGGGGCGGCACTGCTGATCGAGGGCGATCTGCGGTTTCTCAACATGCTGGTGCAACGCCTATTCGCGGGCATCGACAGCTTCCCGCTGATGGCGCTGCCCTTCTTCATCCTCGCCGGCGAACTGATGACGGCGGGCGGCATCACCACCCGCATCGTGCGCTTTGCCGAAACCTTCGTGGCGCATCGCAAGGCCGGGCTCGGGCAGGTCTCGGTGTCGTCCTCGATCATGCTCGCGGGCGGGTCGGGCTCGGCGGTCGCCGATGCCTCGGCGCTGGGCGGGGTGATGATCCCCGGCATGCACCAGGCGGGCTACACCAAGTCCTTCTCGGCGGCGATCACGGCGGCCTCGGCGGTGCTCGCCTCGATCATCCCGCCCTCGGGGCTGATGATACTCTATGCCTTCATCATGAATGTCTCGGTGGCGGCGATGTTCGCCGCGGCGATCATCCCGGGCCTGATCATCGGCTTCGGGCTGATGGTCGTGGTGGCCATCGTGGCGCGGTTTCGCAGCTTTCCCGAACCTGCCGCGCGCGCCACATGGGGCGATGTCGCCCGCGAGAGCAAGCGCGCCGTGCTGCCGCTGCTCACGCCCATCATCCTCATCGGCGGCATCGTCGGCGGCGTCTTCACGCCCACCGAGGGGGCCGCCGTGGCGGCCTTCTACGCGCTCATTCTCGGGCTGGTCATCACCCGTGAGATCAAGCTGACCGATCTGCCGCGCCTGTTCGGCAACGCGGCGCTGCGCTCGGCGGTGATCCTGCTCCTGGTGGGGGCGGCGGTGTCGTTCGCCTCGCTGGTGAGCCTGAAGGGCACGCCGCAGCTTGTCAGCGGGCTGGTGCTGGGCATCACGGACGATCCGCTGCTGCTGTTCTTCGTGATCGTGGCGCTGCTGCTTGCGGTGGGCACGATCATGGATGCGGGGCCGGCGATCCTGATCCTCGGGCCGATCCTCGCGCCGGTGATGATCGATCTCGGTATCCATCCGATCCATTTCGCCGTGGTGATGTGCATCGTGCTCATCATCGGGCTGATCACGCCGCCGCTCGGGCTGGTGCTGTTCGTGGTCAGCGGCATCTCAGGCGAGCGGATCGAGCGCATCTCCTGGGACCTGATCCCGTATTTCCTGTTCGAGGTCGCCGTGGTCGGCGCCCTGATCCTGTTTCCCGAGCTCGTCCTGTGGCTGCCACGGGTGCTCGGCTATGTCTGATCATCAACCCAAGGGAGGAAATTCGATGATAGCGATCACGAAACTGACGCGGGCCCGCGCGGCCCTTCTGGGCTCGGCGCTGGCGCTGGGCGGGGCGATGGCCGTGCCGGCGGGGGCCGCCGAGCTCAACCTCGTGTTCCTCGCCAATGAGGAGGACCAGGAATACGATGCCGCGCAGGTCTTCAAGAATTATGTCGAGAGCCGCACCGGCGGCGAGGTGACGGTCAACATCTTCGTGGGCGATCAGCTCTGCGGCTCGGCGAACGAGTGCTTCGAGGCGATGCGCGCGGGCACCGTCGATCTCTACACCGCCACAGCGGGCGGCGCGGCGGCGATCTACCCGCCGATCCAGGGCATGGATGTGCCCTATGCGCTGTCGGATGACCGGGTCGCGGAGCTCACGCTCAAGGATACGGACTTCACGAATTTCGTGCGCGACCAGGTGCTCGAGGAATCGAACGAGGCGATCCTGCTGCTGGCGATGACGCAGACCGGCGGCTGGCGCCATTTCGCCAACAGCGATCGCGAGATCCGCACCCCCGAGGATGTCGAGGGTCTGCGTTTCCGCACCATCGAGTCGGAGATCCAGCAGCGTCTCGTCGAGGAGATGGGCGGCTCACCCACCCCGATCCCGTGGCTCGAGGTCTACGGCGCGCTGCAGACCGGGGTGGTGGACGGCACCAAGAACTCGATCTCCGACATCGCCAACATGAACTTCGAGGAGCAGCTCAACTACATCACCCTCGACGGGCATGCCTACATGGCCTCGATGTGGTTCATGTCGAACGACACCTTCCAGGGCCTGACCCCCGAGCAGCAGCAGATCGTGCTCGATGGCGGGGCGCTGATGTCCACGGTGCAGTTCGGCATTCAGCCACGCAAGGAGCTCGACGCCTGGGAACAGTGGATCGACTCGGGCGGCGAGATCTACAACCCGACCGATGAAGAGATGGACATGTTCCGCGAGGCCGCGGCCCCCATCCGCGACTGGTATCTCGACGAGTTCGGCGAGGCCGGCGAGATGTTCCTCGACGAGTTCGAGGCCGCCGTCCAGCGCGCCGAGGAGCAGGTCGAGTCCGACCGCGGCTCGGCGATGCGGTGAGGGGCCGGGTCCGGCCGTTCCTCCCGGCCGTGCCCTGCGGCGCGGCGTGCCCCATCGCGAATGGTGGTGCGCCGCGTTCCATCGGCGGCGTGACACGGCCCGTGCCTTCAGGCTAGAGACGGCGTCGAGCGGAGTGATCCATGGCCAACTCAAGGCAGCGTCGCGGAACGAAACGCGCCACGATGACGGATGTGGCGCGCATGGCCGAGGTCGCGACCTCGACCGTGTCGCTCTATCTGCGCGCGCCCGGCGAGGTCTCGCCCCGGCTCGGCGCGCGCATCCAGCGCGCCATCGACGAGCTGCACTACGTTCCCAACCGCATGGCCGGCTCGCTCGCAGCCGCGCAGACCCGCGTCGTCGGCGTCGTCGTCCCCTCCATCGTCAATTCCTTCTTCGCCGAGACCGTCACCACCCTGCAGGACCGGCTGCACGCCGCCAATCACCAGATCCTGATCGGCCATACCGATTACGACGCGGCGACCGAGGAGCAGCTCGTGCGCACCTTCCTGTCCTGGTCGCCGGCGGCGATGGTGCTCACCGGGCTGCACCATAACCGCGCCACGCGGCGCATGCTCGAGGCCACCGACATCCCCGTCGTCGAGATGTGGGAGCTCGGCCCGCAGCCCATCGACCGGCTCGTGGGCTTCTCGCATGGCGATGTGGGTCGCATGCAGACGCGCCACCTTATCGCCGGCGGGGCGCGCGAGATCGCCTTCATCGGGGCGCGGCTCGGGCGCGATCACCGCGCCGCGCAGCGCGCCGAGGGCTACGCCGAGACCGTGCGCAGCCATAGCTGGCTCGCCGCGCCCGAGATCATCGATGCCGGGGCGCAAGGCTCCACCGATGTCGCCGCCGAGGCCTTCGCCGCGCTGCTCGAGCGGCGCCCGGCGATCGACGGGGTGGTGTTCTCCAACGACCTGGTCGCGCTCGGCGCGTTGTTCGAGGCGCAGCGGCGCGGTGTCTCGGTGCCCGACCGGGTCGCGCTGATCGGGTTCGGCGGGCTCGATTTCGGGCGCAACTCCGTGCCCGCGCTCTCCACGGTCGCGCCGCCGCGCCGCGAAATCGGCGACCATGTGGCCGAGCAGATCCTCGCGCGGCTGGAGGGGCGCGACGAGCCGCCCGTCCGCGTCGATCTCGGTTTCGAGCTGATCGCGCGCGCCAGCACCCTTTCGCCCGCATCGCGCGCCGCGGTCTGAGCCGCGCCACCGGGCCCGCGCCCGACGTGCGCACTATGCGAACAATACCAGCGGCCTTAGAGCGCGTCGCTTCCTTTCGGATTCAGGATTCCCGGATCGGCCATGATGTGGTTCCCGTCCCTTGAGGCAGATATTGGGGTCACAGATGGGCAAGCCACATCCGATAGAACTTCGAACG
>PUKW01000168.1 GCA_003550665.1 Paracoccaceae bacterium
GGCTCGCTGGTGATCGACACGATCACCGCCGGCGGCAAGATCAACGCCCCGGTCTCGCAGCGTGTGTTCTGGGTGATCTTCGAGGGGCTCGTGGCGGCAGTGCTGCTGCTGGGCGGCGGGCTCGCCGCGCTGCAGGCGGCGGCGGTCTCGACGGGGCTGCCCTTCGCGATCGTGCTGGTCGTTGCCTGCGTCGCGCTCATCATGGGGCTGATGCGCGAGCCGCGCAGCTGACGAGGGCCGCAGGAAAAGCGAAAGGGCGCCCCTCGGGGCGCCCTTTCTCGTTGGTCCCGCAAGCCGGGGCGGGGCCAAGGGGCTGCCCGGCGCCCAATGCGACCTCGGGGCCAGGTGTTCGCAGCGGTCCCGCGACGCGCGCGGTCAGTAGCCGCGGTCGGTGTCGACCTGGTTGAGGAACGGCTCGCCCGCCTCGCCGCGGCGGATGTTTTCGGCGATGACGCGCGCGGCGGTGTGCGGGCGGGTTTCGGCGGCGATATGCGGCGTGACCGTGACGCGCGGATGCGCCCAGAAGGGGTGTTCGGGCGGCAGCGGCTCCTCGCGGAACACGTCGAGCGTGGCATGGGCGAGCTGGCCGGTGTCGAGCGCGGCGATAAGCGCGTCGTCATCGATAAGCGGCCCACGCCCCGGATTTATCAGATACGCCCCGCGCGCCAGCGTGGCCAGGGCCCGGGCGTCGATGATGTTCTGCGTCTCTTGCGTCTGCGGCAGCAGCGTGACCACGATCTGGGCGCGCGCGAGCGTTTCCGTGAGCCCGTCGGCCCCGGCACGGCACTCGACCCCCGCGACATCGCGCGGCGTCCGGCTCCAGCCGAGCACCGGAAAGCCGTGAGCGAGCAGCGCGCGCGCGCAGGCCTGCCCGAGCGCGCCGAGCCCGAGCATCGCGACGGGCCGCTCGCGCGCCAGCGGCGGCACCCGCTCGTGGCGCCAGACCCCGTCCTGCCCGGCGATATGGGCGTCGATGTCGAGGTGATAGCGCAGCACATGCCCGGTGACATAGTCGACCATGCCCTCGCTCAGCGACGGGTCCACCATCCGGCACAGCGGCATGCGCAGCGTCGGGTTGCCCACGATCCGCTCCACCCCGGCCCAGATATTGAGCACCGCCTTGCAATTCGTGAAGGGCGAGAGGTCCTGCAGCGGGCTGCCCGGCGCATAGATGATGTAATCCACCGCGGTCGGGTCGGGCGCGCTGTCGGTGAGGGTCACGTCCAGCCCGGCCTCGGCGAAGGCGGCGCGCAGCGGCTCCTGCCAGTCAGGCCAGCGATCGGCGCCGGCGGCGAAATGGGCGGTAATGGTCATCACAGTCCTCTCGGTCGGTGGATATTGGCGCTTTGAATGAGTCCGAAGCCGAGCATGAGCACGAGCATCGCCGAGCCGCCATAGGACACCAGCGGCAGCGGCACGCCGACTACCGGCGCGAGCCCCATCACCATCGCCATGTTGGTAGCGAAATAGAGAAAGAAGGTCACGGTGACGCCGATTGTGAGCAGCATCGCGAAGCGGTCCAGATGCTTGAGCGCGGCGACGATGCAAAAGATCACGATCAGCATGTAGAGCGTGAGCAGGGTCACGCCGCCGACGAAGCCGAACTCCTCGGCAAGCGTGGTGAAGATGAAATCGGTATGCTTCTCGGGCAGGAAATTGAGCCGCGACTGTGTCCCTTCCATGAAGCCGCGCCCGGACCAGCCGCCCGATCCGAGCGCGATCATCGACTGGTTGATGTGATAGCCGGTGCCGAGCGGGTCGAGCGTCGGATCGAGAAAGGAGTCGATGCGTCGGAACTGGTAATCGGCGAGGAGTTGCCACTCGGTCCCGCGCGAGGCCAGCACCGTCGAGACAAGTCCGCCCGCCCCGGCGATGACCACCGTGAAGTAGAGCCAGTGCACCCCGGCCAGAAACATGACCGCCCCGCCACCCAGCACCAGCAGAAGCGCGGTGCCCAGATCGGGCTGTCGCAGCACGAGCGCGGCCGGCACGATCACGATCACCAGCGCGATCAGCACCCAGAGCGGATGCGACGTGCGCCGCAGCGGCAACCAGTCGTAATAGGCCGCGAGCGCCATCACCGTGGTGATCTTGGCCAGTTCGGAGGGCTGCAGCCGGAAGAAGCCCAGATCTATCCAGCGCCGCGCGCCCATGCCGACCACGCCGAACAGGTCCACCGCGATCAGCAGCAGGATCGAGAGCGCATAGGCCAGCGTCGCCATATTGCGCCAGAACCAGATCGGCACGAAGGCGACCAGGAACATCATCATCAGCCCGACCGCGAAGCGCATCATCTGCGGCTCCGCCCATGGCTGCAGACTGCCACCGGCGATCGAGTAGAGCATCAGGAACCCGATCGAGGCCACCGCCATGAGCAGCACCACGAGGCCCCAATCGAGGTAGAAGACCTTCGCGAAGCCGGCCGGCACGCGCTTGACGGTGTATTCGAGATAGGTCATCCGCCCGCGGCCCCGCGGCGCAGGGAGATCATGCGCGCGAGCTCCTCCTGCTGCGTCTCGATGCGGTTGCGCTGGGCTTCGGGATAGGCATCGAGCGGCGGCATGCCGCCATGCAGCGCATGCAGCAGCACGTCGCGCACGATCGGCGCGGCGGCCTGCGCGCCGCTGCCGCCGTGCTCGACAATTGTGGCCACGGCGACGCGCGGTGCGGCGGTGGGGCCGTAGCCGACGAAGAGCGCGTGGTTGCGCCGCTCCCAGGGCAGGTCCTCGCTGCTGAGCACGCCCGTCGCGCGCTCTTCCGGGGTTATATTGCGGACCTGGCTGGTGCCGGTCTTGCCCGCCATGCGCAACTCGTCGAGGACGACGCGCACGCTGCGCGCGGTGCCGCGCGAGTGGTTGTTGGCCTCGTCCATCCCTTCGCGGACCTTGCCCAGCCAGCGCTCGCTGATGCCGAGCCGATCCGGGGTGGAGACCTCGGCCTCGACCCCGTCGCGGGCCTTGAGCAGCCGCGGCATGATCTTGCGGCCGCTGGCCAGCCGGGCGGTCATCACCGCGAGCTGCAGGGGCGATGCCAGCACGAAACCCTGCCCGATGGAGGCATTGATGGTGTCGCCGATCTGCCAGCCCTCGCCGCGGTTGGCGCGCTTCCACTCGCGCGTCGGGTTGAGCCCCGCCGCCACCGAAGACATCGGCAGCTCGAAGCGCTCGCCGAAGCCGAACCGTGCCGCCATCGCGTTGAGTCGGTCGATGCCGATGCGCTCGGCGAGCTCGTAGAAATAGATGTCGCAGGACTCGCTGAGCGCGGAGACGAGATTGACGCGCCCGTGACCGCCGCGCCGCCAGCAATGGAAGCGGCGCCCGGAAATGTCGCGATGCCCCGGGCAGAAGACGCGCTCGTCGGCGTCGATCTCGCCCGCCTCGAGCGCGGCGAGCGCGGTGACCATCTTGAAGCAGGAGCCTGGTGGGTAGGTGCCCTGCACGGTCTTGTTGCTCATCGGGCGCAGGCGGCTGTCGTTGAGAGCGGCGTAGTCCGCGCTCGAGATGCCGCGCACGAACAGGTTCGGATCGAAGGAGGGCGACGAGACGCTGGCGAGGATATCGCCGGTGTGCACATCCATCGCGACCGTTGCGGCGCTTTCGGGGCCCATCCGCGCCTGGGTGTAGCTTTGCAGATCGGCGTCGATGGTGAGGGAGACGTCGCTGCCGGGCTCGCCGTCGCGCCGGTCGAGCTCGCGCATCACGCGCCCGACCGCGTTGACCTCGACGCGGCGTGATCCGGCCGTGCCGCGCAGGGTATCCTCGAAATGGCGTTCCGCGCCGATGCGGCCGATCTGGAAATCCGGGATCTGCAGCACCGGGTCGGGCACATCGGGACGCTTCAGGTCGGTTTCGCTCACGGGGCCGACATAGCCGATGACATGCGCAAAATCCGGCCCCGCCGGATAGATGCGCGACAAGGCGGATTCGTGGGTGACGCCGGGCAGGGCCGGGGCATTCGCCGCCACCCGCGAGATGTCGCGCCAGGAGAGCCTGTCAACGACCGTGATCGGCACGAACGGCGGGTGCCGCGCGGTATCCTCCAGGGTGCGCGCGATGACGCGCTCGGGCAGCTCGACGAGCTGGGTGAGCCGGTCGAGCACCTCCTCGACATCGCCGGCATCCTCGCGCACGATGACGATGCGGTAGTTCTGTTCGTTGAGCGCGAGCGCCGTGCCGTTGCGGTCGCGGATCACGCCGCGCTCGGGGGGAATCAGGCGGATATTGATGCGGTTCTCGTCGGCGAGCAGGCGGAACTGATCGGTCTGATCGACCTGCATGTTGCGCATCCGCCAGGCCAGGGTGCCCGCCACGGCGAGTTGCAGGCTGCCCAGAAAGAGCGCGCGGCGTGTGACGCGGCGCATGATCCAGCCCGTATCGCGATCCGGTCCCTTCATAGCCGGCGCCCCCGCGAATCGACTTCGCCCGTGGTCGGCTTGCGCAGCCGAAACGCGACAAAGCATAGCCCGACGACCAGCGGATAGGCGAGGATCGTCGCCATCATGTGAAGCGCCACGAGCCCGAGATCGGACTGCGGCACCACCGTGACGACGAGCACCAGCCGGTTGACCAGCACCATCGCCGTGATCACGACCGCGACGACCAGCCATTCCGTGAACAGGCCGAGCTCGCGCATCTGCACATGACGCGCGCGCAGGAACTCGGTACCCAGCAGCACGATCAGCGCCCAGAGCCCCGGCGGCCGCATCAGAAGGAAATCCTCGATCAGGAACACCGCCGCCACCAGCAGCGCGGGCACGTAATCCGGCCGGCGCAACACCCAGGCGAGCGTCAGGCACAGCATCAGATCAGGTCCCGGCCAGTTGGTCGGGGCGGTGTTGAGCGGTAGCAGCCGGACGAACAGCCATAACACCGCGAGCCCGAGGAAAAGCGCAGCGTAGCGCCACCGGCCCGTGGCGGGTTGGCGCGCCTCAGCCATCGGCCGGCCTCCCCTCGGGGAGTTGCAGCGTTTCGCCCGGGGTGCGCGCTGTCTCCGGCGCAGCCTCCATGCGCGGCATGATCAGCGTTCCGGGGTCGTCGATCCGCTCGATGGGCTCGGAGCGCAGCACGCGGAGAAACTCCAGACGTTCGTAATCGGCCGACAGCCGCACCCGTAGCCGCCTGTCCGGCCCCTGCGCGAGCTCGCCCACGAGCAGCCCCGCGGGAAACACGCCGCCATCGCCCGAGGTCACGACCCGGTCGCCCGGGCGCGCATCGTCCGGATCCTCGAGAAATTCCATCAGCGGCAGGGGGTTGTTGTCGCCGGTGAGGATCGCGTCCTGACCCGAGGGCTGCACGGTGACCGGCACGCGGCTGTTGGTGTCGGTCAGCAGGATGACGCGGGATGTGCCGTCGCCGACACCGGAGATGCGCCCCACGAGGCCAAGCCCGTCCATCGTCGCCCAGCCGTCGCGGATGCCGTCGCGCCGGCCCACATTGAGCAGAACCGATTGCCGGAAGGGCGAACCCGAATCGGCCATCACGACCCCGGTGACATGGGTGAGCTGCGGGTCGAGCTGGACATTGTTGAGATCGAGAAGCTTCGCGTTCTTCTGTTCGAGTTGCAGCGCCGCCTCCCGCCAGGCCTTCATCTGCTGCAATTCGCGGCGCAGCTCCTGATTCTGCTCGTATAGGCGGGTGAAGGAGCGGACATCCTCGACCATGCCGACCGCGCTCGTGACCGGGCGCATCGCCCAGTCGAAGCTCGGCACGACGGTATCGACGAGATCGGCGCGCAGCCGCTCCATGCGCGGGCTGTCGACGCGCCACAGCACGAAGACACCGAGCAGCAGCAGCACCAGCGCCCCGATCAGGATGCGCCGGATCGGGCGGGAGAAATCATGCTGTTCGTCTCGGCCTGTCGCCACGGCAACCTCGTCGCGGATGCGGGCGTCTCAGCGGCCCGCGTCAGCTGTCATAGTCTATCGCATGTCGCAGCTGTTTTTCATACTCGAGCGCCTTGCCGGTGCCCATCGCCACGCAATTGAGCGATTCGTCGGCCACCGAGATGGCAAGCCCCGTCTGTTCGCGCAGCGCGAGGTCGAGCTCGCCGAGCAGCGCGCCCCCGCCCGTCAGCATCACGCCGCGATCGACGATGTCGGCGGCGAGATCCGGCGGCGTCGCCTCGAGCGCCATCATCACCGCCTCGCACATCTGCTGGACGGTCTCCGAGAGCGCCTCGGCGACCTGCGCCTGGCTGATCTCGATCTCGCGCGGCACCCCGTTGAGCAGGTCACGCCCGCGGATCTGAAGCACCGTGCCGCGCCCGTCATCGGGCATCCGCGCGGTGCCGATCTGGGTCTTGATGCGCTCGGCCGTGGCTTCGCCGATCAGCAGATTCTGCTGACGGCGCAGATAGGAGATGATCGCCTCGTCCATCCGGTCGCCGCCCACCCGCACCGAGCGCGCATAGACGATGTCGCCCAGCGAGAGCACCGCGACCTCGGTGGTGCCGCCGCCGATATCGACGACCATCGAGCCGGTCGGATCGGTGATCGGCATCCCCGCGCCGATGGCCGCCGCGATCGGCTCGGCGATCAGCCCCGCGCGCCGCGCCCCGGCCGACAGGACCGACTGGCGGATCGCGCGCTTCTCCACCGGGGTCGCGCCGTAGGGCACGCAGACGATGATCTTGGGCTTGGTGAAGGTGGTGCGCTTGTGGACCTTGCGGATGAAGTGCTTGATCATTTCCTCGGCGACGTCGAAATCGGCGATCACCCCGTCGCGCATCGGGCGGATCGCCTCGATGGAGCCGGGGGTGCGCCCGAGCATGAGCTTGGCGTCCTCGCCGACGGCGAGCACCGATTTCTTGCCGTCCTTGACATGATAGGCCACCACCGAAGGTTCATTGAGGATGATGCCGCGGCCCTTGACATAGACGAGCGTGTTCGCCGTGCCGAGGTCGATCGCCATGTCCGACGAAAACAGACCCGCAATTCCCACCATCCCGCATGTATCCTGTTCTTTGGCCAAAAATGGACTGGCCCGCGCCGGGAGCGCGAGCCGAGCCGCCTTATAGGCCCCGCCGGGCCGAAGCGTAAAGGGGCGACACCCCTCTTGTCAGCACGAATCCGCCCGCCCGGCGCGCCTCATGACGCCGATTGCAACGCCGCCCCCGCGCGCGCACGGTTGCGGTTGAAAAGCAGCTTGTTGAGCGCGTTCACATAGGCCTTGGCCGAGGCCACGACCGTGTCGGTATCGGCCGACTGACCGGTAAAGACCGTGCCCTCATCCTCGAGCCGGACGCTGACCGTGGCCTGCGCATCCGTGCCCTCGGTGAAGGCGTGGACCTGGTAGAGTTGCAGCTTGACGTCGTGCGGGTAGAGCGCCTTGACGGCGTTGAAGGTGGCGTCCACGGGGCCGTCGCCGGTGGCCTCGGCGCTGTGCTCGGCACCGTCGATGACGAGGGTGAGCGCCGCCGTCTGCGGCGACTCGGTGCCGCAGACCACGCGCAGATGTCGCACCTGGATGTAGTCATGCGCGGCGTTGGTGCTGTTGTCGGCCATCAGCGCGACGAGGTCCTCGTCATAGACCTCCTTCTTGCGGTCGGCGAGCTCCTTGAAGCGCACGAACACGTCCTTGAGCTGGTTCGCGCCGAGCTCGTAGCCCAGCTCCGACAGCTTCGCGTTGAGCGCCGCGCGGCCCGAATGCTTGCCCATCACCAGATTCGTCGAGCTCAGCCCGATATCCTCGGGCTTCATGATCTCGAAGGTCTCGGCATTCTTGAGCACGCCGTCCTGATGGATGCCGGACTCGTGCGCAAACGCGTTCTTGCCGACGATGGCCTTGTTGTACTGCACCGCGAAGCCCGAGACCGTGGCGACCATGCGGCTGGCCTGCATGATGCGTTTCGTGTCGATGCCCGTGCGGTAGGGCATGATGTCGTTACGCGTGCGCAGCGCCATCACCACCTCCTCAAGCGCGGTGTTGCCCGCGCGCTCGCCGAGGCCGTTGATGGTGCACTCGATCTGGCGCGCGCCGGCTTCCACGGCGGCGAGCGCGTTCGCCGTCGCCATGCCCAGATCGTTGTGGCAATGCGTGGCGAAGACGACCGTGTCGGCCCCCGGCACCCGCTCGCGCAGCATGGTGATGAGAGCGGCGCTCTCGCGCGGGGCGGTGTAACCGACGGTGTCGGGGATGTTGATCGTCGTCGCGCCCGCCTTTATCGCCGTCTCGACGGTGCGGCACAGGAAGTCATGCTCGGTGCGGGTGGCGTCCATCGGCGACCACTGCACATTGTCGCACAGGTTGCGCGCATGGGTCACCGTCTCGTCGATGCGCTCGATCATGCGTTCCATGTCGAGCTCGGTGATGTCGCGATGGGTGGGCGAGGTGCCGATGAAGGTGTGGATGCGCGGGCTTTTCGCGTCGCGCAGGGCCTCCCAGGCGCGGTCGATGTCGGTCGGGTTGGCGCGGGCGAGGCCGCAGATCGTGGCGTTCTGCGCGAGCTTTGCGATGTCGCGCACCGCCTCGAAATCGCCGATGGAGGCGATCGGAAAGCCCGCCTCGATGATGTCCACGCCCATCTCGTCGAGCAGCTGCGCGATCTCGAGCTTCTCGTCATGCGACATGGTCGCGCCGGGGGACTGCTCGCCGTCGCGCAGCGTCGTATCGAAAATCAGGACGCGGTCCTGTTGGGAGCTCTCGGTCATGGTGCTGTCTCGCGGTTGGTCTCTGGAAATGCCGGTGGGCGCATGCGTTCCCCTGAGCGTCGCGCCCGTGGGCACGCTCAGAGGCGGCTAAGGAGCCCGAGCGCCGGCAGCCCGCCCAGTCGGGTGGCCGCGTGCGGTTGCGCGATATCGGCAATGCGTTCCATAATCAGAAACATAAGCAAGCCGCGCCGCCGATGAAAGGGCAAATTGACCCGCCGGTGCCGCCCGCTAGCTCAAGGCGCCTGAAAGAGGGGCAGGCGCATGGTGCAATTCGGTTCGGCATTGGTGATCGGCGCCTCGGGCGGCATCGGCGCGGCGCTCGCAGCGGAGCTTGGCGCGCGTGGCGTGACGGTGACCGGGCTGTCGCGCAGCGCGGACGGGCTCGACGTGACCGATGCGGGATCCGTCGAGGCTTATCTCGGCGCGCTTGCGGGGCCATATGATCTGATCTTCGTGGCGACCGGTGCGCTCGAGATCGGCGGGCGGCGCCCGGAGAAAGCGCTCAGGCAGCTCGATGCCGAGGCGCTGATGGCACAGTTCGCGCTCAACGCCATCGGCCCCGCGCTGGTGATGCGCCACGCGCCGCGGCTGATGCCGCGCGAGGGCAGGGCAGTGTTCGCGGCGCTGTCGGCGCGGGTGGGGTCGATCGGCGATAACGGCTATGGCGGCTGGTATGGCTACCGCGCGGCGAAGGCCGCGCTCAACCAGCTCCTGCACACCGGCGCAATCGAGATCGCGCGCTCGCACCGCGAGGCCGTCGTCGCGGCCCTGCATCCCGGCACGGTGGCCACACCGCTCACGTCGAAATACGCCGGCCGCCACCCGACCGTGACGCCCGATCACGCCGCCGGGCGGCTCATCGATGTCGCCGCGTCGCTGACCCCGGCACAGACGGGCGGGTTCTTCGACTATTCCGGCGCGGAAATCCCCTGGTGAGCGCGCCGCGGCTGGTGCTCGTGCTCGGCGATCAGCTCAGCGAGGAGATCGCTGCGCTGAAGGCGGCCGATCCGGCGCGCGACGTGGTGGTGATGGCGGAGGTGGCCGACGAGGCAACCTATGCCCCGCATCATCCCAAGAAGATCGCCTTTGTCCTTGCCGCGATGCGCAAATTCGCCGCGCGGCTCGCGCAGCAGGGCTGGACGGTAGCCTACACGCTGCTCGACGATCCCGGCAATTCCGGCTCGATCCCGGGCGAATTGATGCGCCGGGCCGAGGCGTATGGCGCGGGCGAGGTCATCGCGACGACGCCGGGGGAGTGGCGGCTGATCGGGCTTCTCGACGCGCTGCCGCTCACGGTGCGGCAACTGCCCGATGACCGGTTCCTGTGCTCGAATGCGCATTTCGCGCAATGGGCCGAGGGGCGCAAGACACGCCGGATGGAGCATTTCTACCGCGTGATGCGCCGCGAAAGCGGGATCCTGATGGATGGCGACGCGCCTGAGGGCGGCAAGTGGAATTTCGATCACGACAACCGCAAGCCCGCCTCCGACGACCTTCTGCGGGCGGGGCCGCTGCGCCACGCGCCTGACGCGACGACCCGCGCGGTGCTCGACCTCGTCGCCGAGCGGTTCGGGGATCATTTCGGCAGCCTCGACGATTTCTGGTTCGCCACCGACCGCGACGGGGCGCGCGCCGCGCTCGATCATTTCATTGCGCATGGCCTGACCGAATTCGGCGCCTACCAGGACGCGATGCTGCGATCGGACGGGTTTCTCAACCATGCCGTCATCGGGCTTTACCTCAATGCGGGTCTGCTTGGGCCGCGCGAGGTCTGCGACGCGGCCGAGGCGGCGTACCGCGCCGGGCGCGCACCCATCAACTCGGCCGAGGGCTTCATCCGCCAGATCCTGGGATGGCGCGAATTCATGCGCGGGACCTATTTCCTGGAGGGGCCGGGCTACATGGCGCGTAACGAGCTTGGCCATGACGGCGCGCTGCCGGCGCTCTACTGGGGCGCGCCGACGCACATGAACTGCCTGTCGGATGTCGTCGAGCAGACCCGGCGCGAGGCCTATGCCCATCACATCCAGCGGCTGATGGTGACGGGCAATTTCGCGCTGCTCGCGGGCGTGGACCCGGCCGCGGTGCATGAATGGTATCTCGCCGTTTATGCCGATGCCTATGAATGGGTCGAGGCGCCCAACGTGATCGGTATGTCGCAATTCGCCGACGGTGGCGCGGTGGGCTCGAAACCGTATGTCTCGTCAGGGGCTTACATCGACAGGATGTCGGACTACTGCAAGTCCTGCGCCTACCGGGTCCGCGACAAGAAGGGGCCGCGGGCCTGCCCGTTCAACCTGCTCTACTGGCATTTTCTCGACCGCCACCGCGACCGTTTCGCGGCCAATCCGCGCATGGCGCAGATCTATCGCAACTGGGACCGGATGGACCCGGCGAAGCGCGAGACTGTCCTGACCGAAGCGGGCGCGCTCCTCGCGCGCCTCGCAAAGGGCGAGACCGTCTGAGCCAGCTTACTCGTCCGTGTCGGGGCCGTCGGGGTCCTCGGGCGTTTCCGGGGCCTCGGGGGCCTCGGCGTCGTCGAGGGCGCCGTCCTCCCAGATCCCGGTCTCCTCGGTGCCGTCGGCAAAGCGCAGTGTTCCGAAACCGTGGCGCTCGCCGTCGCGAAAGCTGCCCTCATAGACATCGCCGCCCGGATAGGTGGCCACGCCCTGGCCGTGCATCTCGCCGTCGCGCCACTCGCCCTCGTATCTAAAGCCCTGCGGCGTCGCGAGCGTGCCTTCGCCCTCGCGCACACCCTCGAAGAAAGAGCCCTCGTATGTGGTGCCGTCTTCGAAGACGGCCACGCCCTCGCCGTGGCGCTCGCCGGCGCGCCAGCCGCCCTCATAGGTGCTGCCGTCGGGATAGCTCATCGCCCCGGAGCCATGTGCGCGGCCATCGGCGAAATCGCCCTCATAGACGATGCCGTCTTCGTATTCGGCGCGCCCCGCGCCCTCGATGATGCCGTCGACCCACTCGCCGTCGTAGCTGCTGCGATCGGCATAGGTGATGGCGCCCTCGCCATGCGCGCGCCCGTCGCGAAAGCCGCCCTCGTAGACGGCCCCGTCCGGGTAGGTCGCGCGGCCCTCGCCCTCCATGCGCCCCTCGGTCCACTCGCCGACATACTCGAAGCCGTCCTCGCGGTGGTATTCGCCGTGCCCATGGCGCGTGTCGTCGGCGAATTCGCCCTCATAGACCGAGCCATCGGCATAATCGACGCGCCCGGTGCCGCTGCGCTCGCCATCGGCGAAGCCGCCTTCGTAGACATCGCCGTCGGGGTCCTCAAGGCGCCCTTCGCCGTGGATGCGCCCCTCGGACCAGTCGCCCTCATACACCAGCCCATCCGCGCCGGTGAGCCGGCCGGTGCCGTGCGGGCGCCCATCCGCGACGCTGCCCTCGAACACGGCGTCGTCGGGGTAGGTGATGGTCGCCTCGCCCTCTTTCACGCCCTCGACCCAGCCGCCCTCGTAGCGATAGCCGTCCGGACGTTCCAGAACCCCCTCGCCATGCGGCTTGCCGTCCTCGAAGCTGCCCTCGAAGCGCACATCGTCGGCATAGAGCTGCACGCCCTCGCCGGTCATCCGGCCCTCGACCCAGTCGCCCTCATAGGTGCTGCCATCGGTAAAGGTGATGCGGCCGGTGCCGTGGGGACGGCCCTCGACGAATTCGCCCTCGTAGACTTCGCCATCGGGATAGGTCGCGCGGCCTTCGCCGGTGATCTCGCCATCGCGCCATTCGCCGGTGTATTCGAAGCCGTTGGGCAGGGTGTAGGTGCCCTCGCCGTGCTGGACGCCGTCGCGGAACGTGCCCTCATAGACGCCGCCATCATCGTATTGACGGGTGACGACCTCGTCATCGGCGCTCACCCCCGGCGCCAGTGCGAACCCCGCCAGCGCCAGAGCGACGAGCGCCGTGCCGCGCCGGAGCCTGCGCTTGTCCATGCCTGCCACCATGTTCCCCCAGTGTCGCCGTCGCGCCTGCGCCGCGCGCGGCAGGCGCCGCGAGGGTATGCGAGCCCCCCGCGGCTGACAAGAGTTTCGCCCCCGGCACTTTTCCTCGCCCGGCAGTCTGCTAAGACGTGGCGCAAATGAGGGCGCGCATGGCACGACATTTCCGACTGACCCTGGCACAGCTCAACCCGACCGTGGGCGCCATCGACGCCAATGCCGCCCGCGCCCGCGAGGCCTGGGCCGCGGCGCGCGCGGCGGGGGCCGACATGCTCGCGCTGCCGGAGATGTTCGTGACCGGCTACCAGACGCAGGACCTGGTGACCAAGCCCGCCTTCGCCGAGCATGCGATGCGCGCCATTGCCGATCTCGCCGCCGATTGCGCCGACGGCCCCGCGATCGGAATCGGCGGACCGCTGCGCGCGGATGGGCACCTCTACAATGCCTGGCACGTTCTTTCGGGCGGGCAGGTGCATGTGGTGCTGCGCAAGCACAAGCTGCCCAACGACTCGGTGTTCGACGAGTGCCGGCTCTATACGTCCGGCGACATCAGCGGCCCCTACGGCATCGGCGCCGCGCGCATCGGAACGCCGATCTGCGAGGATGCCTGGAGCGAGGACGTGCCCGAGGCGCAGGCCGAGTCGGGCGCGGAGATGCTCGTGGTGCCCAATGGCTCGCCCTATTCGCGCGGCCGCCATGACACGCGCATGGGCCACATGGTCGCGCGGGTCGTCGAGACGGAGCTGCCGCTCGTCTATCTCAACATGGTCGGCGGCCAGGATGACCAGGTCTTCGACGGGGCGAGCTTCGTGCTCAATCCGGGCGGCCAGCTCGCGGTGCAGCTGCCGCCCTTCGACGAGGCGATCGCGCATGTCGATTTCGCCGATGACGGCGATGGCTGGCGCGCGCAGCAAGGCGAACGCGCCAGCCTCGGCGACGCGATCGAGCTCGATTACCGCGCCATGGTCGAAGGCACGCGCGACTATGTGCGCAAGTCGGGTTTCTCGAAGGTGCTGCTGGGGCTGTCGGGCGGCGTGGACAGCGCGATCGTGGCGGCGATCGCGGCGGATGCGCTGGGTCCGGAAAACGTGCGCTGCGTTCTGCTGCCGTCCGAATTCACCAGCCGCGAGTCGCTCGAGGACGCGGCCGAGGTGGCATCGCGGCTCGGCTGCCGGCTCGACGAGCTGCCCATCGACAGCGCGCGCGCCGCGGTGACCGACACGCTCGCGCCGCTCTTTGCCGGGCGCGACGCCGATGTCACCGAGGAGAACCTGCAATCGCGGCTGCGCGGGCTGATGCTGATGGCGCTGTCGAACAAGTTTGGCGAGATGCTGCTGACCACCGGCAACAAGTCCGAGATCGCCGTCGGCTACGCCACGATCTATGGCGACATGAATGGCGGCTACAACCCGATCAAGGATCTCTACAAGACGCGCGTCTTCGCCACCTGCCGCTGGCGCAACGGGGCGCATCGCCCCTGGATGGCGGCCCCGGCGGGCGAGGTGATCGCGCACCGCGTCATCGCCAAGCCCCCCTCCGCCGAGCTCGCCGCCGGGCAGCGCGACGAGGACAGCCTGCCGCCCTATGATGTGCTCGATGCGATCCTCGAAGGGCTCGTGGAGCGCGATGCCTCCGTCGCGGAGCTCGTCGCCGAGGGGCACCCGCGCGAGACCGTCAAGGCGGTGGAGCGGCTGCTCTACGTCTCGGAATGGAAGCGGTTCCAGTCCGCGCCGGGCACGCGGCTGACGCGCCGCGCCTTCTGGCTCGACCGGCGGTATCCGATGGTCAATCGCTGGCGCGACGGGAGCTGAGAGCCGCCGCGCCGGGGGCGGATGCGGATTTATCCTTTTCAGCCGGGCCGGGCGCCTTTATATACGCTCCAACCCCCGAAAGCGTCGCGACGCGGGCCCGCCCGCAGCCGTTTTTCCGGCCGGCGACCCCATTGGACTGGAGACCGACGATGACGAACCCGCCGCTGATGCCCAAGGCCACCGCCGTCTGGCTCGTGGACAACACCACGCTGAGCTTTCGCCAGATCGCCGATTTCTGTGGCTTGCACGAGCTTGAGGTGCAGGGCATCGCGGACGGGGATGTCGCGACCGGCGTGAAGGGCTTCGACCCGGTCGCCAACAATCAGCTCGACCCGATCGAGATCGACAAGGGGCAGGCCGATCCCGCCTACCGGCTCCGGCTGAAATACAACCCCGCCGCGGCGGGCGAGGAAAAGCGCCGGGGGCCGCGCTACACGCCGCTGTCGAAGCGCCAGGACCGGCCGGCGGCGATCCTCTGGCTGGTCAAGTTCCACCCGGAGCTGAGCGATGCGCAGATCGGCCGGCTGGTGGGCACGACGAAGCCGACGATCCAGTCGATCCGCGAGCGCACGCACTGGAACATCAACAACATCCAGCCGATTGATCCCGTCGCGCTCGGCCTGTGCAAGCAGAGCGAACTTGACACCGCCGTGCTCAAGGCCTCCAAGCGCAAGGAAGATGCCGGCGAGGTGATGAGCGATGACGAGCGGCGCAAGCTGGTCTCGACCGAGCAGTCGCTCGGCATGGAGGACGAGCCGCGCATCCCGACCTCGATCGCCGGCCTCGAGAACTTCTCGCTCAGCGAGCGCGAGGAAGAACCCGAAGAAGAAACCGCGGCGGCCGACTACAGCGATGCCGAGAGTTTCTTCAACCTGCCCGACCCGAACGACGAGGAGGAGGATGCCGGCGACGATACGTCGCGCGGCTGACCGCCTCCCGGCACGGGCGGCATCGTCGCGCGTCTGCGCGCCGGCGACGTTCCGCTGACCGCACACCCTTGGACGAACAATCCCGCGCCGCGGTGCCGCGAAGCTTGCACAGCTTAACGCGACGTTTACCTTAATGCGTGTTGTGCGGCTCTTTACCTCTGGTTAAGGTTGACTGATTAACTGGATGAAACATGAAAAATGATGGCAATCGAAGACATAGACAGGGAGCTTGAAGGGCTCGCGGAACTGGCGCCAAGCGGCTATTCGCTCGGCCTGCATATTCGATTTGCCGCGCCGCTGATGGTGTTTCAGACCTATCCGCCGGCTTGGACCGACATTTATACCTCGAACGCTTATGCTCTGCGCGATCCCATGGTGGCGTGGGGGTTTTCGATGACTGGCGCCTGCCGTTGGAGCGAGATCGAGGTGCCCGATCCCTTCAAGGTGATGGAACAAGCGGCCGAGCACGGCCTGTGCTACGGCGTGGCCGTGGCTTGCGGGCCGCTCAGCTCGCGAACGATTGCCGGCGGGGCGCGCGCCGACCGCGAGTTCCTAGACACGGAAATCGCCGAGATCGAGGCGCATGTGCGGCGGCTGCACGATCTCACGGAGCCCCCCGAAAGCCTGACAACGGCTCAAGTCGAAGCCCTGCGCCTTATTGCGGCGGGAGATCGTCACGCGGCCGCAGCCGCGAAACTCAGCATATCCGAAAGCGCGCTCAAGGCGCGGCTGATGTCGGCGCGGCAGCGACTGTTCGCGCGCACGACAGCCGAAGCCATCCAGCGTGCGAAGGATTGTCGGCTGCTCTGAGCGTCACGTCTCCTCCGGCGCAGGGTCTGAAGTTTTTCAACCCAGCAAGGAGACCCACCATGGAAATGACGACGCTCTCGTTCGAAAACATGCACAACCATGGCGAGCTTTTCGCCAACCTTTTTCGCGCAAGACGAGAAACCTTTATCGTTGAGCACAAGTGGACCCTGCCACAGGCGCTCGGGATGGAGTACGACCAGTACGACACCCCGGCCAGCCGTTGGGTCGCGGTACATGAATTCGGCCAGGTCCTCGCAGGGATCCGACTCACCCCGACCACGGCGCGCTGCGGCATCTACACCTACATGATCCGCGATGCCCAGCGGGGGCTCCTGGAGGACATTCCGACCAACCTGCTCGACCAGGAGGCCCCCGTCGCCGATCATATCTGGGAGGCCTCGCGGATTTTCGTCGCGCGCGATGCACCGCACGAAAAGCGCCGCGAGATCCACGGCCGGCTGCTCGGCGAGATGACGCGAGCGGCGCGGGCCAACGGGGCGACCTGGCTGCTCTGCCTGATCCCGGGGATCTGGCCGCGTTGGCTCAAGCCCTACGGCATCAAGGGCATTCCCGGCGGTCCGATGATGGACATCGAGGGCAGCCGCAACCAGTGCGTCTGGCTCGACCTGACTTCCAACCTGCATTGACGGGCGGATCGCCACCGCAATATCCGGGCGGCAGACCCCGCGCGCAGATGCACTGCGCGCCTCGCCGGGCGCGGCACCCTTTCAAGCCGCCGCGCCCGCGCATAATCTGGTCGCATGGCCGACCTGTTCGATACGTCCCAGACCCCGCCTCCCGCCACCGATGCGCCGCGTCCGCTGGCGGACCGTCTGCGACCGCAGAGCCTCGATGCCGTCACCGGTCAGGACGCAGTGCTGGCGCCCGACGGCCCCGTCGGCGCCATGCTCGCGGCGGGCAGTCTCTCATCGCTCATCCTGTGGGGTCCGCCCGGCGTCGGCAAGACCACCATCGCGCGGCTCCTGGCCGAGGCGGCCGGGCTGAGCTTCACGCAGCTCAGTGCCATTTTCACGGGGGTTTCGGATCTTCGAAAGATTTTCGATGCCGCGCAGCTTCGGCGCGGGTCGGGAACCGGGACGCTCCTGTTCGTCGATGATATTCACAGGTTCAACAAGGCGCAGCAGGACAGCTTCCTGCCGCACATGGAGGATGGCACGATCGTCCTGGTTGGTGCCACCACGGAAAATCCCGCATTTGAATTGAATGCTGCGCTTTTGAGCCGCGCGCAGGTGATCACTCTGCAGCGGCTCACGCTTGCGGACATGGAGCGGCTGGCGCAGCGCGCAGAGGCCGAGCTGGACGCGCCGCTGCCACTGACGGGTCCGGCGCGCGCGGCGCTTCTGGAGATGGCCGATGGCGACGGGCGCGCGCTGCTCAACCTGATCGAGCAGATCGCGGCGTGGCGGCCGGATACGCCCATCGACGCACCGACGCTGGCAGCACGGCTCATGCGCCGGGCGGCGCAATACGACAAGTCCGGCGATGCGCATTACAATCTCATCTCCGCGCTTCACAAATCCGTGCGCGGCTCCGATCCGGACGCCGCGCTCTACTGGTTTGCGCGCATGCTCGAGGGCGGGGAGGATCCGCGTTTCCTGGCGCGGCGCATCACGCGCATGGCGGTGGAGGATATCGGCCTCGCCGACCCGCAGGCGCAGGCGATCTGCCTGCAGTCATGGGAGACCTATGAGCGCCTCGGCAGCCCGGAGGGCGAGCTCGCGCTGGCGCAGGCGGTCGTCCATCTCGCGCTGGCGCCGAAATCGAACGCGGTTTACGCCGCTTACAAGGCCGCGCGCGCGCTCGCGGCAAGGACCGGGTCCGAGCCGCCGCCAAGGCACATCCTCAACGCTCCCACCGGCCTGATGAAGGCGCAGGGCTATGGCGCGGGTTACGCCTATGACCATGATGCCGACGATGCCTTCTCAGGGCAGAACTACTTTCCCGAGGACATGCAGCGGCCCGTCCTCTATAAGCCGCCCGAACGGGGCTTCGAGCGCGAGCTGCGCAAGCGGCTCGACTGGTTCGCAAAGCTGCGCGCGCGGCGCGGCGGCGGTTGACAATGCCCGAGCGGCGCGAAACACACGCGCTCATGCGCACCCTTCCCCGCATTCCTCCGGCGCCCCGAGGCGGCGCATGAGCGGCGTCCGGACCCTGACGCTCGGGCCCGACGACGCCGAGCAGCGGCTCGATCGTTGGCTGCGCAAGCGCTACCCGCAACTCACCCAGGGCCGCATCGAGAAGATGTGCCGCAAGGGGGAGCTGCGGCTCGATGGCGGGCGCGTGAAGCCCGCGGCGCGGCTCGAGGCGGGGCAGACCCTGCGCCTGCCGCCGCTGCCCGAGACCGCGCCGCCGCCGCCCGCCGAGGTGAGCGCATCCGATGCCGAGATGATCCGCGCCGCGGTGCTGTGGCACGATCAGCACATCATCGCACTCAACAAGCCGCCGGGCCTGCCGAGCCAGGGTGGCAGCGGCGTGGGCGGGCGCCATATCGACGGGCTCGCCGGGGCGCTGTGCTATGGCTACAAGGACAAGCCGAGCCTCGTCCACCGGCTCGACCGGGATACCTCGGGGGTGATGCTGCTTGCGCGTACACCGCGGGTGGCGCGGCGGCTCTCGGAGGCGTTTCGCGGCCGCGACACCCGCAAGATCTATTGGGCGCTCACGGCCGGCGTGCCCCAGCCGCGCATGGGCACGATCCGTTACGGGCTCGTCAAGGCGCCGGGTCGCGGCGCGCAGGGCGAGGGTGAGAAGATGCGCTGCGTGGCGCCCGACGCCGTGGCCGACACGCCGGGCGCGAAGCGCGCCACGACGGATTTCGCCGTGCTCGAAACCCTCGGCCAGCGCGCGGCCTGGGTGGCGCTAGTGCCCGTGACGGGGCGCACCCACCAGCTGCGCGCGCACATGGCCGAGCTCGGCCACCCGATCGTGGGGGATGGCAAGTATGGCGGCTCCGGGCAGGAGAAGGCCGAGGGCGGCTGGGGCGCGCAGCTCGGTGGCGAGATCAGCCGCAAGCTGCACCTGCATGCGCGGCATCTGCAGCTCACGCATCCGGTCACCGGGGCGGCGCTGAGCATCACCGCCCCGTTGCCCGGCCACATGGCGCGCAGCTGGGCGACATTCGGCTGGTCGCCCGACGACGTCCCCGATGACCCGTTCGAGGCGCCGCGATGACGCTGCGGCTGATCGTCTTCGACGTGGACGGCACGCTGATCGACAGCCAGCGCGAGATCTGCGCGGCGATGCGGGCGGCCTATGCCGATCTGGATGTTGCGCCGCCGCCCGATGACGCGATCCTGTCGATCGTCGGGCTGTCGCTGCCGCAGGCGATCCGCCGTCTCGCGCCGGAACTTTCGGAGCAGCGGCAGGACGCCCTCGCCAATGGCTATCGCGCGCATTTCGCCCGCGCGCGCCGGGCCGGGGCGCTGCCGCCGCTCTATCCGGGCGCGCGCGGGCTGCTCGATGCGCTCGCCGCGCAGGACGACACGCTGCTCGGCATTGCCACGGGAAAGTCGCGGCGCGGGCTCGTCGAGCTTCTCGAGATGCACGGGCTTGGCGCGCGCTTTCTCACCATGCAGGTGGCCGACGATCACCCGTCCAAGCCGCACCCGGCGATGCTGCACGCGGCGCTCGCGGCGACGGGGGTCGAGGCGGGCGCGGCGACGATGATCGGCGATACGGAGTTCGACATGGAGATGGCACGCATGGCCGGGCTGCGCGGGCTCGGCGCGGGATGGGGATACCATGACGCGGCGCGGCTGCGCGCGGCCGGGGCGGAGCAGGTGCTGCCGGACATGAAGGCGCTTGGCGCCGTGCTCGGGGCCGGGCGGGCATGAGCGGCTGGGCGCCCCGGCGATTCTGGCGCGCGGCGCGCGCGGCACCGCGCGACGGCGGCTATACCGTCGAACTCGATGCGCGCCCGGTGCGAACCCCGGCCAAGGCGCCGCTCGTCGTGCCGACCGAAACGCTCGCAACCGAGATCGCCGCCGAATGGGACGCGCAAGGCGAGACGATCGATCCGGGCTCGATGCCCGCCACCCGCGCGGCCAACGCGGCCATCGACAAGGTCGCCCCGCAGCGCGGCGCCGTGATCTCGGCGCTTGCGGGCTACGGCGCGACCGATCTGCTGTGCTACCGCGCCACTGCGCCCGAAGGGCTGCGCGCGCGGCAGGCGCGAGCCTGGGACCCGCTGCTCGGCTGGGCGGCGCAGACGCTCGGCGCGCGGCTCGAGGTCACGCAGGGGATCATGCCGGTGACGCAGCCGGATGAAAGTCTCGCCGCGCTCGCGGATCACGTCGCCGCGCATGGGGATTTCGAACTCTGCGCGCTCGACGAGCTGGTGGCACTTTCGGGCTCGCTGGTAATCGGGCTGGCCGTCGCCACGCGGCATCGATCGGCGGCGACCTTGTGGCAGGCCGCGCAGCTCGATGAAAGCTGGCAGATCGAGCAATGGGGCGCGGACGCGGACGCCGCGCAGAGCGCGCTCCACAAGCGCGACGCCTTCCTGTGCGCCGAGCGGTTCCTGCTTCTGGCCCGCGGCGAGAGCGATTCGTGAGCCTTCAACGCCGTTGCCGGGCTTGACGCCGTCGCCTTGATCGGCCCACAGTCGCAAGGGCTTGCGGGGTGGTCCTGCAATGCCGTGACGCGCCCTCGCGCGCTCCCGGCCCGGCCCTGTGCGGGATAGTTCCGGAAAGGACGCATGCGACGCATCAATCTGCTTGGCAGCATAGGCGCCGCCATTCTCAGCGCTGGCGCGGCCCCGGCATCGACGCTCGAGACCGTGCGTGAGCGCGGAGAACTGCGTTGCGGCATCTCGACCGAACAGAAAGGCTTTGCCGAGCGCGACGCGGACGGCGCGTGGCGCGGCTTCGATATTGCCCTTTGCGAGGCGGTGGCGGCGGCGGTGCTCGATGATCCGGAAGCGGTGCGATTCGTCACCGGCGTGGACGATCACCCGCGCGAGACGATGGAGCTCGGCGAGATCGACCTTCTGCTCGGCGACTCGAAATGGACCTTCGACAACGATGTCGGGCGCGGGCTCGAATTCGCCGCGATCAGCTACCGCGACGGGCAGGGCTTCATGATCCGGCGCGAAAGCGGGATCACCACGGCGCGCGATCTCTACGATGTGGAAATCTGTGTGCGCGCCGACAGCATGGATGAGCGCAACCTGACCGACTATTTCGGCAGCGATCTCGAGACCGATCCGCTGCGCGTCGATGACAGCGCGGCGGCGCGCTCGGCCTATCTCGCCGATGACTGCGAGGCCTATACCGCCGATACGACGCTGCTCGCGGCGATGCGCGCGGATTTCTTCGAACCCTCCGACCATGTCATCCTGCCCGAGGTGATCTCGAAGGCGCCGCGCGGACCGGTGGTGCGCGACGACGATCCGGGCTGGGCCCGCGTCGTTCGGTGGACGCTCAACGCGCTCATCGCCGCCGAAGAGCTTGGCGTGAGCAAGGACAATATCGAGGAGCTGATCGACGAGACCGACACCCCGGAAATCAACCGGCTGCTCGGCACGACCGAGGATTTCGGCGACCGGCTCGGGCTCGACGATGCCTGGGCGCGTCGCGCGATCGAATCGGTGGGCAATTACGGCGAGATCTATGCGCGCACGATCGGTGCGGAGACCGAGATCGGCCTTGCGCGCGGGCTCAACGCGCAATGGTCCGATGGCGGGCTGCTCTACGCGCTGCCGTTTCGCTGATCCGTCAGTCGAGGTCGCGCGGGACGCGGAATGCCACGACCGCGCCGGTTCCGGGGCGCAGGGCGTGCCAGTCCTCGATCCCGAAATCGGCGACCAGCGTCGCGCCGGTCGGGTAGCGGGCGAAATCGGGGTGGTCGGGCGGTGCGGCGACGAGTTGCGCGGCAAAGGCGGCGATGCCGGGGTTGTGCCCGACGACGATGACGCAGGCGCCCTCGGCTTGTTCGAGAACGCGCAGCATGGCGAGCGGCTCGGCGTGAAAGAGGGCCGGTGCGACGATCTCTGGCGCGGCGCGCGGCAACTCGGCGGCGATCCGCGCCCAGGTCTCGCGGGTGCGCGCCGCGCTCGAGACGAGGGCCGCGTCGGGGATGTGCCCGGCGCCGGTCAGCCATTTTCCGATCCGCGTTGCCGCGGCGCGTCCGCGCGCATTGAGCACCCGGTCATGATCCGGCAGCGTCGGGTCGTCCCAGCTCGACTTCGCGTGGCGGGTGAGGATCAGGCGACGGGTCATGGCTGGTGAAATCGGCTCATGTGATAGGCGGACCGGGCCGGGTCGCGGCGATAGAGGCGGCTGACGGGACAGGCCCGGCGCACCGCGCACCCCTGTTCGAGGCAGTCGCGTCCGCCCGGCGTATCCAGAAAGGCGCGGCACGCCGGAACATCATAGCCTGCGGCGCCGAGGGCGTCCGCGGGGCATGCCGACAGGCAGGGCCGGTCCGCGCAGGCGGCGCAGGGCGATGCCGGCGGCGCTTCGGGCAGCGCAAGCCGCGGCCCGAGCGCAAGCGCGCCGCGAAACGAGACGAGCAGCCCCGCCGTCTCATGGACGAGCAGGCGCACCGGCGAGGTCCAGGCCCGCCCGGTGCGCAGCGCCCAGGCCTGAAACGGCACCCATGGTGGGCCGTCGAACGGATAGAGCGCTGCGGCGTCGAAACGCCGGGCCAGCGCGCCGATCACCCGGCGCGACCAGCGATCGAGCGGATCGGCGCCGCCGTCGAGAAACTCGGGCGCGGCGGTGACATGGCTCCAGAAACCCGGCTCCGCCGGCCCCAGAAGCAGGAGCGTTCCCGTGCCCGCGGGGGCGCCGTCCGCTGGGCGGGGATGAAATCCGCCGAGGATCTCGAGCGCCTCGGCGTCGGCTGCCCGTGCGATCCCTTCGTGGTCGGGCGTACTCATCCGGCGGCGCGGCGCGGCCCGCGGATCAGGCTGCCGGCGCCGTGCTCGGTGAAAAGCTCCAGCAGGCAGGCATTCTGCGCCCGCCCGTCCAGGATCACGACCGCGCGCACGCCGCCCTCGATCGCCTTGAGCGCCGTTTCGGTCTTGGGGATCATGCCGCCCGCGATGGTACCGTCGCGCGTCATGGCGCGCACATGCTCGGGATCGATCTCGGTGATGACGGCGCCGCTGTCGTCCATGACCCCGGCGACATCGGTGAGCAGAAGCAACCGGTCCGCCCGCAGCGCCGCCGCGATCGCGCCCGCCGCCGTGTCGCCGTTCACGTTGAGGGTCTCACCGCCCGCGCCGGCGCCGAGCGGGGCGACGACGGGGATCATCCCGGCCTCGAAGAGCCGCTCCAGAACCTCGGTATTGATCTCATCGGGCCGCCCGACGAAGCCGAGCTCGGCGTCGTCGCGCTCGCAGCGCATCAGCCCGGCATCCTTGCCCGAAAGCCCGACGGCCTTGCCGCCCTGATCGTTGATGGCCTGCGCGATACGCTTGTTGATCCGGCCCGACAGGACCATCTCGACGACCTCGATCGTCGGCTGGTCGGTGACGCGCTTGCCGCGCACGAACTGCGAGACGATGCCGAGCCGGCCGAGAGTTTCGTTGATGAGCGGGCCGCCGCCATGCACGACGACCGGGTTCACGCCGACCTGGCGCATCAGGACGATGTCGCGGGCGAAGCTCTCCATCGCCGCGTCGTCGCCCATCGCGTTGCCGCCGAACTTGATCACGACGATGGCGCCGGTGTAGCGCTGCAGGTATGGCAACGCCTCCGACAGGGTGCGGGCCGTCGCGATCCAGTCTCGGGTCATGGTGGTGCGTCTCTTCATGGGCGTTTTTCGCGTCCGATGCGTCCTGTTAGCGCGACCCGGCGCCGGCGCCAAGAGGGGCGGTTCAGTCCATCCCGGCGATGATCGCGCGCAGCGTCGCGATCCCGTCGCCTTTCTCCGCCGAGGTCAGGACGAGTTCCGGAAACGCCGCCGGATGCGCCTGAAGCCCGGCGCGCAGCTGCGCGAGCACATCCGCGCGCGCTGCGGCCTTGACCTTGTCGGCCTTGGTGAGAACCACCTGGAAGGTCACGGCAGCCTGATCGAGCAGCGTCATGATCTGCGCATCGGGCGGCTTGAGGCCATGCCGCGCATCCACGAGCACGAAGGCGCGGCGCAGATTCGGCCGCCCGGCGAGATAGGCGCGCAGCAGCGCCTGCCATTTCTCCACCACCGCGAGCGGCGCCTTGGCATAGCCGTAGCCGGGCAGATCGACGAGATAATGCGTCGCGCCGAGCGTGAAATAGTTGATTTCCTGCGTGCGCCCCGGCGTGCCGGAGGTCCGCGCGATGCTGTTTCGCCCCGTCAGCGCATTGATGAGCGTCGATTTCCCGACATTGGAGCGCCCGGCGAAACAGACCTCGATGCGTTCGCCCGCGGGCAGCCCGTCCATCGTCACAACGCCCTTGAGAAAATCCACGGGCCCCGCGAAGAGCTTGCGCCCGCGCTCCGCGGCGGCGGGGTCGGGGGCCTCGACGAGGGGAAAGGGCAGGGTCACGACACGCGCACCGGGTCGCCCGGCCGCACCGCGCCGCCGCGGATCACGGTCGCGTAGACGCCGAAATCGCGATGCCCGAACGCGGCGTCGAGCGCGCCGAGCGTGTCGGCATCCGCGCGTCCGGTCTCGGGGTTCGCGGTCGTGGCGGCACAGCGGGTGATGCGCTCATTGATGCGCAGCACGGCGTCGCCGACCTCGATTTCGCGGCCGATCAGATCGAACTCGGCCCAGGGCGCCAGCCCGTCGAGCCAGAGATTGCCGCGAAAGCGATGCACCGACAGGTCGCAGCCGAGCACCGCGCCAAGCGCGCGCAGCGAGCCCGCATTGAGAAGCGCAACATAGGGCGAGGGCACATCCGAAAGCGGCTGGTCCTGCGGTGCGCGCACTCCCCTGTGCGGCGCCGGGCGGTCGCCGGGCCAGAGCGGCGCGAGCCATGCGAGCAGTCGCTGCGCGTCCTCGGGATCGTCGGGCGCGACCTCGATGGCGGGCGCATCGGGATGGGCGAGCGCGATCCGGTCGGTCTGCGGGGCGAAGCGCGCCGTGACCGCCATGAGGCTGTGCCCGGTCACGCCGCGCAGAAATCGCGATTTCGGCACCCAGCAGCCCGGATCGTCATCGATGCCCGCCTCGGCATGCGCGACGGCCCACCGACGATCATGGGGCAGGGCGCGGCCTGGCTCGAGCGTCACCGTGTCGAGCACCTCGTAGCCGACCGACTTGATCGGGTGCCGGCAGATCCCGGCGAGGTGCCCCGCCTGGTTCACGATTTGCCACGGCGCTTCTTGCCGCGCCCCTTGCCACGCGGCTTGCTCGGTGCGGGTTTCGGATCTTCCGGCGGCGCGGGGTCGTACGGCTCCTCGGTCCGTGGCTCCTCGGTTTCGGTCCTCGCGGACACGGAGTCACCATCCCCGGCCTCGGCCTCGGCCTCGGCCGCGGGCTTCGCGGCACCTGCCGCCGCGGTGGCCGGGGTCGCGCTCTTGCCGACGCCGAGTGACGTCTTGATGTTGCCGAGCAAGTCCGGTGTCTGACCGTTCAGGCGCATGATCAGATACTGCTGCGAGAAAGTGATCACGTTGTTGGCGATCCAGTAGAGCACCAGCCCGCTCGCGAAGTTGCCGAGCACGAACATGAACACCCAGGGCATCCAGTTGAAGATCATCGCCTGCGTCTTGTCGGGCGGCGCGGGGTTGAGCTTCATCTGCAGCCACATGGACACGCCGAGGAAGATCGGCAGAATCCCGATGAAGATCAGCGACAGGATCGAGCCGGGCTCCGGCGCGCCCCAGGGCATGATCCCAAACAGGTTCATGATCGAGGACGGGTCGGGCGCCGAGAGGTCGCGGATCCAGCCCACCCACGGCGCGTGGCGCAGCTCCAGGGTGACGAAGATCACCTTGTAGAGCGAGAAGAAGATCGGGATCTGCAACAGGATCGGCAGACACCCGGCGGCCGGGTTGACCTTCTTCTCCTTGTAGAGGGTCATCATCTCCTGCTGGAGCTTCTGGCGGTCGTCGCCGGCGCGCTCCTTGATCTTCTCCATCTCGGGCTGAAGCTCCTTCATCTTCGCCATCGAGACGTAGGATTTCCAGGCCAGCGGCAGCAGCGCCGCCTTGATGAAGAAGGTCAGGACGATGATCGACCAGCCCATGTTGCCGATGATCCCGTTGACCCAGTAGAGCATCGCGAAGATCGGCTTGGTGAGAAAGAAGAACCAGCCCCAGTCGATCGCGTCGAGAAAGCGGTCGATACCGCCCTCGTTCTGATAGGCGCGGATGGTGGACCATTCCTTCGCGCCCGCGAACAGCATCGAGCGCGTCTCGGCCCGTTCGCCCGGCGCGACGGTCATGGTGGGATGGCGGGTCTCGGTCTGGTAGATGTCGGCGGAGGGGACATATTTGGAGACCGCGCGGAACGAGCTGCCCGGTTCGGGCACGAGGGTCGCCATCCAGTACTTGTCGGTAAAGCCTATCCAGCCATCGCTCTCGACATCGATCGCGTCGGTGTTCGCGCCCTCGCGCTCGTCGAGGCTGTAGTCGGTCATGTTGGAGTAGCTGTCCTCGGTCAACTCCCCGTCGGCGGCGCGTATCATCCCCTCGTGGAGGATGAAGAAGTTCGTCAGGTCGTCAGGCTCGCCATGGCGCGCGACGATGCCATAGGGCGCGGCGCGGACCTCGTCGTCGCTGGTATTCTCGATCCCTTGCGTGATCGAGAACATGTAGTTCTCGTCGATCTCGATGGTCCGGGTGAACACGATCCCGGACCCGTTCTCCCAGCGCAGCGTGACCGGGTCTTCGGTGGTCAGCGTGTCGCCGTCGGCGACCTCCCATTCGGTGTTGGCACCGGGCACATCGTCGAAGTCGAGCGCGCCGCCCGGCGCCCAGCCATAGAGCGCGTAGAAGGGTTCGGCGGTGCCGACGGGATTTAGGAACTGCACGATATCGGAGTCCTCGTCGACCTCTTCGCGGTAATCGCGCAGCGCGATGTCGTCGATGCGGCCCCCGAGCAGCGAGATCGACCCCGAGATGCGTGACGTATCGATGTCCACGCGGCCATGGTCGTCCGTGTCCTCGGCCGCCACGGCGGCATCCGCCTCGGCGGGGGCGTCGTCATCCTCTGCGGCCGGTGGGGTGGGAGCCGTGTCGGAAACCTCTTCGTCGGATTCCTCGGCAGTCTCGACCTCCCGGTCTGCCGGCGGCTCGTCCGGCGGGAACACGAAGAACCACACCAGTATCACAAGGAAGCTGAGCGCCGTCGCGAGGATGAGATTCCTGTTCTGATCGTCCATACGCGATCACCACCCGTGCCTTGGAAAGTCGCGCGCAGCTTCAACAGATCGCGCGCGGCAAGGTCAAGTGCTTTCGCCCCGGCAAGCGATACGCGAGGCGCTCAGCGCAGCGTGTCCCCGAGGCGTGCGGCGTGCTGGAGACGGCGGTCATTGGCGCGTGCCCAGCCGAGGGTTTCGTCGAAGGGCATCGCATGGGCGATCGCCGGCCCCTGCACCTCGCCGCAGCCGAGCTGCGCGAGCGTCGCATGCGCGCCGGCGGTCGCGACCCCCTCGGCAAAGCTCGTGAGGTCCAGCTTTTCGGCCCGCGCGAGAGCGGCGGCGGCGGCCCGCTGCTGGTGGGGGTCGCTGTCGAGGTGGCGAAAGCGCGTCGCGTCGAGGCCCAGCCGGACCTTGCCGTGCTTGCGAAGGCGCGGCAGGCACTCATGCGCCCCATGGCCGTCCGTGACGTCGAGCACGCACCCCAGACGTGCGATTGCACCGAGGGTTTGCGTCGTCTCAGGATCGGGGTTCGCGATGGCGTCGCGCGGCGGGGCGAGCGCGAGACGATGCGCGCGCTGATCGAAACGGTCGAGCTCCCATTCGAGCATCGCCGCCAGGCTCGGATCGCGAAGCGCCTCGGCCGGGCAGGCCAGGATCACGCACCGGACCTGCACATCGGCGCGCTCCCAGCCCGACAGGGCCCTCAGGCCCTGCGCCAGGAGGTCGGGCCACGCCTCACCTGCAAGCGCGGACCCGGCCTGGTCGCCGAGGGAGAGGGCGAATCCCGCCACCGCGCCGGTATCCGTGCACAGGCGCGGCTGAAACAGCGCCGCGCTCGACCGGGGTTGCGCGGCGGGCGGGCGCGAACGAGCGGCGGTGTAGGCGCGCACCCCCTGCGGCCCGGCGCGCCGCGCCCCGCGCGCCGCCTGCCGCGCCGCATCGAGGAGCGCCGCCGCCCCACTTTCGGGCGCGCCATCACTCAGACAGATACCCGCGGACACGCCCAGCCGGATCGGCGCGTCGAACGGCAGCGTGATCCGTGACACCGCCTCCTGCAGACGCAGCGCGATCTGCAGCGCCGCCTCGATGTCGAGGCTGCGCGACGGTGACAGCACAACCACGAAGCCGCCGGTGTCGCATCGGTGCAGGAGATCGCCGTCGCGCATCGCGCGGCGCAGCGTGCCCTGGACCTGTCCCATCGCGTCCGCCCAGCGGCGCTGTCCGAGCCTGTGCGCAAGCGCATCGCCGTCATCGACGAGCAGCACGACGCAGCCTGTGCGCCCGCCGATTTCCTCGGCGCGCGTGATCATCGCGCGAAGCCGGGCGTCGAAGCCGTCGCTCTGCGGAGGCGCCACGCCCGACGCCGCGGCGATCACGGCGGCGATCGCGCATAGCAGCGGAACCGCGAGCGCCGTCACCAGCAGCGCGTGCTCGCCGCCGAGCCAATACGCCGCGAGCGACAGCGCGGGCAGGAAGGCGAGAACCTCGGGCTGTCGCGCCACCGCGACAATCCACCGCACTGCCCTGTCTCGCGTCATGATCCGCCGCCTCCCCGTCCAGCCTGACTGCGCGGGAAACGCTACGCCTTGCAGGTGGTCGGCGAGTTAACGCCCGGGATCGGGATGTGTCGAATTTTCCGAAAATGGTGCGTTGCGCGCCAGCCCGGCGAAATCGAACAGCGACGGATCGAGAAGATGCGAGGGCCGCGCATTCATGAGCGCGCGAAACATTACCTGCCGCCGACCCGGGCTGCGCGCCTCCCAATCATCGAGCAGGGCCTTGACCTGCTGGCGCTGCAGGCCGTCCTGGCTGCCGCACAGATCACAGGGTATTATCGGGTAGCCCATGGCGCGGGCGAAGGCGTCGCAATCGGCCTCCGCAACGGAGGCGAGCGGGCGGTGCACGAAGAGATCGCCCTCCTCGTTGAGCAGCCGCGGCGGCATCGTGGCGAGCCGGCCGCCATGGAAGAGGTTGAGAAAGAAGGTCTCGAGGATATCGTCGCGGTGATGGCCGAGCACGACGGCCGAACAGCCTTCCTCGCGCGCGACACGATACAGGATCCCGCGCCGCAGACGCGAACACAGCGCGCAATAGGTGCGCCCGGCGGGGATCTTGTCGGTGACGATGGAATAGGTGTCCTGATACTCGATGCGGTGGGCGACATCCATGCGTTCGAGAAATTCGGGCAGCACCGTGGCGGGGAACCCCGGCTGACCCTGGTCGAGGTTGCAGGCCAGCAGCTCGACCGGCAGCAGGCCGCGCCATTTCAGCTCGGTCAGCGCGGCGAGCAGGGTGTAGCTGTCCTTGCCGCCCGACAGGCACACCAGCCAGCGCGCGCCCGGCTCGATCATGCCGTAGTGCTCGATGGCGGCGCGGGTTTCGCGGATGATCCGCTTGCGAAGCTTGCGAAACTCGGTCGTTGCGGGCGCATGCGACAGGAGCGGTGGCACATCGTCGGCGAGATCGCGCATCACGGCCTCCGTCACAAGGTGTCACGGTGCGCGCCCTCGGCGGGCGGCGGCACAGGGTCGTAGCCATGCCCGCCCAGCGGATGGCATCGGCCGATCCGGCGCAGGATGAGCCAGCCGCCCCGCAGCCCGCCGTGCCGTTCGAGCGCCTCGAGGGCATAGGCCGAACAAGTCGGCTGATAGCGGCAGTAATGCCCCACCCAGGGCGACAGGACGAGCCTGTAGGCGCGCACCGGAAGGGCGAGAAGGCGGGCGAGCGGGCTCATGCGCGGGCCTTCCCGCGCTCGGCGTGCACGGCATCGAGCGCGGCGTGCAGATCGGCGCACAGGCTGTCGAAATCGCGCGTCACGGTCGCGCCGGGGCGCCCGACCAGCACGTAATCCCAGCCGGGTCGGCCGCGCCCGGGCAGCACCGCGCGCGCCGCGGCGCGCAGACGTCGCTTGGCGCGGTTGCGGGTGACGGCGTTGCCGATCTTGCGCGAGCAGGTATAGCCGACGCGCAGCTCATCGTCGCCGTCGCGCCGCGGCCGCGCCTGCAGCAGCAAACTCGGCGTGCCGCATCGGCGCGCCCGCGCGGCACGCAGGAAATCCGCCCTGCGGCGGATCGTCGCGAGCGGCGGCGCGGTGCGCGGCTGCGCCATGGCGGCCGGGATGACCGCCGCCGGGATCAGGCCGAGAGCTTCTTGCGGCCGCGGGCGCGGCGGGCGTTGATGATATTGCGTCCGGCCTTCGTCGCCATGCGCGCGCGAAAGCCGTGGCGGCGCTTGCGGACGAGGTTGGAGGGCTGGAAGGTACGTTTCATGGCGTGTTTCCCCTAGATTGAGCGTTGCGGTACGCGCTGACGCGCTTTGCCGCTTCTCTATGCAAGGGCGCGGGGCAAGTCAACGCGGTGCCGGTTCCGCGGGCAGCCTGCTGCGCACATCAAGTTAGTGTGACGCGGCTGGTCTGCGCCGCGCGACCGGCCCATAGTCGAGGCTAGTCGAAAGGTCACACATGGACAGCCCCGAAGCCCCGCTGCCGAGCCGAAGCCGCGCCGTGATGCGCCGCCTGCCGATCCTCGTGATCCTGCTCGCGGCGGTGATCGGGACCGTGCTCCTGCGCGACCAGATCGATTTTTCGGTCCTGCGCGCGCATCACGACACGCTCATGGGGCTGCGCGACGCGCATTACGCGCTCACCGTGCTGGGCTTCATGGTGGCCTATGTGCTGATCGTGACGCTGTCGCTGCCCGGCGCGGCGCTCAGCACGGTGACGGGCGGTTTCCTCTTCGGGGTGTTTCCCGGGGTCGTCTATACGGTCGTGGCCGCGACGATCGGCGCAGTGGCGGTGTTTCTCGCCGCGCGGATCGGCTTTGGCGACCGGCTCGCGGCGCGCATCGATGCGGGGCAGGGGCGCGTCAAGCGGCTCAGCACGGCGCTGCGCGAGAACGAGTGGGAGGTGCTGTTCATCATGCGGCTGATCCCGGTGGTGCCGTTCTTCGTGGGCAACCTGGTGCCGGCGATGATCGGGGTGCGCACGCATCGCTTCTTCGTCACGACGCTTCTCGGGATCATTCCGGGCGGGCTGGTCTATACCTCGGTCGGCAACGGCCTTGGCGAGATCCTCGCGCGCGGCGAGCAGCCCGATATGGGGGTGATCTTCGAGCCGCATATCCTGCTGCCGATCCTGGGGCTCGCGGCGCTCGCCGCGCTGCCGATCCTGATCCGCAGCATGCGCCGGCGCGTGCCCTGATGGCGCGGATCGAAACCGATGTCTGCGTCATCGGCGGTGGCTCGGGCGGGCTGTCGGTGGCGGCGGGGGCGGTGCAGATGGGCGCGCGGGTTGTGCTGCTCGAGGGCGGCAAGATGGGCGGTGACTGCCTCAACCATGGCTGCGTGCCGTCGAAATCGCTGCTCGCCGCCGCCCGTCGGGCGCAGGGCATGAGCGGCGGGCTCGGCGTCGCGGGGGCGGCGCCCGGGGTCGATTTCGGCGCGGTGAAGGATCATGTCGCCGACGTGATCGCCCAGATCGCCCCGCATGACAGCGTCGAGCGCTTCGAGGGGCTCGGCGTGCGCGTCATCCGCGCCTATGGCCGCTTTCTCGCGCCGCGCACGGTGGCCGCGGGCGACGACGAGATCACGGCGCGGCGTTTCGTGATCGCCACCGGCTCGCACCCGGCGATTCCGCCGGTTCCCGGGCTCGACACGGTCGACTACCTCACCAACGAGACGATCTTCGCGCTGCGCACGCCGCCGGCGCATCTCGTGATCCTCGGCGGCGGGCCCATCGGGATCGAGATGGCGCAGGCGCATCGTCGGCTGGGCAGCGCCGTCACCGTGATCGAGGCCGCCGCGGCACTCGGGCGCGAGGACCCGGAGCTTGCCGCTGTGACGCTGGCAAGGCTGCGCGCCGAGGGCGTCGAGATCATCGAGCACTGCGCCGCTGTGCGCGCGGATCGCGACGACGCGACGGTCACCGTCACGCTCGGCGACGGGCGCGCAGTCTCCGGATCGCATCTGCTGGTGGCGACCGGGCGGCGGCCGGCGCTCGACGGGCTCGGCCTCGATGCGGCCGGGATCGCGCATGACGCGGGCGGCGTGCGCGTGGACCGAAGGCTGCGCAGCACCAACCGCCGCGTGCATGCAATCGGCGACGCCGCCGGTCAGGGGCAGTTCACCCATCTTGCTGGCTACCATGCGGGGATCGTGATCCGTGCGATGCTGTTTGCGCTGCCGGCCCGCGCCCGGACCGATCACATCCCGCGCGTGACCTATACCGACCCCGAGCTCGCGCAGGTCGGGCTCACCGAGGCCGAGGCCCGCGCGCGCCACGGCGATCGCATCGACGTCGTGCGCGCGCAGTACGGCGACAACGACCGCGCCCGCACCGAGGGGCGCGCCGACGGGCTCATCAAGGTCGTGGTGCTGCGGGGCCGCCCCATCGGGGCGGGAATCGCGGGCGCGCAGGCGGGCGAACTCATCGGCGTGTGGGCGCTGGCGCTGTCGGCGCGGCTCCGGATGAGTGCGATTGCCGGTATGGTCGCGCCGTACCCGACCCTGGGCGAGATTTCAAAGCGTGCCGCAGGTGCCTATTTTTCCCCGCGACTGTTTGGTAACACGCGAATAAGACGCGTCGTCGGGCTGGTGCAGCGTTTCCTTCCATAGCCCGGCCGTTAAAGGGTGCGGGGATGTTGGTGAATTCGCTCAGCGGACGTTTCCTGATGCTGACGATCGTTTTCGTGATGATCGCAGAGGTGCTGATATTCGTCCCCTCGGTCGCGCGCTTTCGCGAGGACTACCTGCTCAACCGGCTCGAACACGCGCAGATCGCGTCCTTTTCCGTGGAGGCGGGGGGCGGCATGATCGAGGGCGAACTCGAGGATGAAATCCTCGAGGATATCGGCGTCTTCAACGTCGCGCTGCTGCGTGACGATGTGCGCGAGCTGGTCCTGTCGCGATCGGTGCCCGAGGCGGTGCATGCGACCTACGATCTGCGCGAGCCGGGTGCCTTCGTGCTGATCCGCGACGCTTTTGCCACAATGCTCGACCCGCAGAACAGGGTGATCCGCGTGATCGGCGATCCGGGCCACCGCGCCGGCACCCAGATCGAGGTCACGACGGAAAGCGCGCCGCTGCGCGATGCGATGATCGATTACGGGCTTCGGATTCTGTACCTGTCCGGGATCATCGCCGCGATCACCGCGCTCCTGCTGTTTCTGGCGGTGCAGCGGCTGCTGGTTGCCCCGATCCGGCGCGTGGTCAGCCACATGACCGCCTATGCGGAGGCGCCGGAGGACTCGACGCGCATCATCAAGCCGACCTCGCGCGTACCCGAGCTGCGCGAAGCCGAGGAAGCGCTGCACACCCTGCAGACCCAGCTCAGCGGCGCGCTGCGCCAGCGCCAGCGCCTCGCCCAGCTCGGCGCCGCCGTCGCCCGCATCAGCCACGATCTGCGCAACATTCTCGCCACGGCGTCGCTTTTCGCGGATCGCATGGAGCAAAGCGAGGACCCCGCTGTCGCGCGCGCCGCGCCAAAGCTCGTCGCGTCGCTGTCGCGCGCGGCGACGCTGTGCGAAAGCACGCTCGCCTTCGGCAAGGCCGAGGAGCCGCCGCCGCGTCTCACACGGCTCGCCCTCGCGCCGCTGATCGCGGACGTCGTCGAGAACGAGCAGCTCGCCGCCGGTGACGATGCGATCCGGATCGAGGTCGACATCCCGCCCACCCTGACCCTGCGCGCCGATCCCGAGCAACTCTACCGCGTCGTTGCAAATCTCGTGCGCAACGCGCGTCAGGCGCTCGAGGCGGTCGCGGAAGATGGCCGCATATCGATCGAGGCGGGCGAGAGCGACGACGCCTGGTGGTTGCGTGTGTGCGATACCGGCCCGGGCCTTCCGGAGAAGGCGCGCGCGCATCTTTTCACTCCGTTCCAGGGCAATGTGCGCAAGGGGGGGGTCGGGCTCGGACTGCCGATCGCCGCCGAACTCGTGCGCGGCCATGGCGGGCAGCTCGATCTCGAACGCACGGGTCCTGAGGGGACGAGCTTCCTGATCACATTGCCGAAAACGACGACCGGAGCCGACATCGAGGGGCGATGACAGCGCCCGTGTCACCCGATGATTTCGCCCTTGCAAAGCCCTGCGACGGACGATAAGCCGCGTGCAGCGCTGCACCGGTAGCTCAGTTGGATAGAGCACGTGACTACGAATCACGGGGTCGGGGGTTCGAATCCTCCCCGGTGCGCCATACTTCCCCTAGTTTTCGTGTGTTGCCATTGGGTTAACTCCAATGGGAACGCGGCAAATGCACACATCCTGTCACACAATCCGACGCACGATCAGGCGTCGAGATAGCTTCTACTACAACAGGCGAAACAAGGCTTCCGGCAGGATGATGCGGCTGAGCCTTGGTAGTGACCCGGAAGCGGCTGGAGCGGTGGCAGACCAGTTGACAGCAAGGCTTGATGAAATCTGGCGACACGATCCGAAGGCAGACGTAGACCTTCAAGCTGTAATCGCGGCACTCAACGATGACCCCAAGACGCTGACAGACTGGCAGGCGGAATACCTCAGGTTGAAGTCAATAGACCCCGACCCGACAAAGACCGCTGTAAGTGCCCTGTGTGCTGTGGCCGGGGACAATGATATTCGGTCGTATGACAGCCGCGATGCGCGTAGGTTTGTGCACGCACTGCAACGGAGGGGGCTGCGAAGCGGGACGATCCGCCGACGGATTGCCTCAGTCAGCGCGGTTGTCAATTTCGCATATCTTGAGATGGACCATGACCGCCAAAACCCCTTCTCAGGGCTGTTGATCCAAGCTGAGGGCAAGGACCAAGCTGAGGGCAAGGACCTTACCCCACGCGCCCCCTTCACCGTCGAGGAACTACAAGACCTCTATCGGGCAGCCTTGGCCGGGAACTCTACCTTGAGGCTATGTGTGCCCATCCTAGGGCTTTGATGATGTGACCGTCCCCCGACGGCATCGGTGTGCCAAGGTGGGTCTGCGACGATCCACGAAGGAGGACGGTCATGTCGGAGATTACCACGGTCGGGCTCGATCTGGCGAAGAATGTGTTTCATTTGCATGGCGCTGACGGCGCAGGGCGCGCCATTCTTCGCAAGAAGCTGAGGCGGGAGCAGGTCCTCGATTTCCTCGGGCGCCTGCCGAAGTGCGTGGTGGCGATCGAAGCCTGCGGCGGCGCCCACTTCTGGGGCCGCGAGATCGGCAAGCTGGGCCACGATGTGCGGCTGATCCCGCCCGCCTGCGTCAAGCCCTTCGTGAAACGTCAGAAAAACGATGCGGCCGATGCGGAGGCCATCTGCGAAGCGGCGCAGCGCCCGACGATGCGCGTCACGCCGAAGGCGTGCCTTTGGCACGACGCCCGTGAAGAGCGAAGAGACCCAAGGCACGGCGATGGTGTTTCGCGTGCGCGAGCTTCTGATCCGGCAGCGGACGCAGGCCATCAATGCCCTTCGGGGCCATCTGGGCGAGTTCGGGCAGATCGTGCCGCAGGGGGCAGTCAACGCCGCGCGATTGATCGCCATCGTCGAGGATCCGGAGAGCGGCCTACCCGCCGATGCCACTGCCACGCTGAAGGTGCTGGTCGGGACCCTCACCCATCTGGATGCGGAGATCGACAAGCTCGACGCCGAGATCGCCCGCCGGGCCAGGGAGAACGAGGTGGCCCGGCGCCTGATGACGGTGCCGGGCATCGGGCCACTGATCGCCACGGCCATCGCGACCCTTGCGCCGCCGCCCGAGCATTTCCGCAAGGCCCGGGATTTTGCCGCCTGGCTGGGTCTGGTGCCACGACAGCACCCGACGACGCGCCAAGATCTGCTCCGAAATCACCTCTTGCGCATGGGGCGGTTACACATGTTGCCCAAGTGGGGTATGAGGAGATTTACTTCGTGAATTCAGCGTGGTAGCTGGGGGGATGGGCATTCCCACACCCTCGACCTACATGACCAGGAACTGGCAGGCCTACAGTGAGCCATTGTGTCGCCAGGTGTTCGAGACCAATGGCGAACGTGCTCAGGCGCCGGGGTTCGCTGACGGTCTGGTTCGACCCAGAGATGATCTGGGAGGCGGAGCCGACCGGCAAGCGCGGCCGGCAGCGCGACTGCAGTGATGCCGCCATCCAGACCTGCCTGACGCTGAAGGGTGATACCCGCAAGTGCCATGACGCCATCGCGGACCGGGGTGCGGCCGTGTTCGGGCACGCGCTCGAACCGGTGGCGCTCGTGCCCTCACTACCACCGCGCAGGAACGCCAGACCCTGGAAGCCGACGACGGCGGGAGCGCGAGCCCGCAACGAGGCATTCCGGCCCTCGAAGTATCTGGGCCGTGCGCGGTGGCGACGA
>PUKW01000295.1 GCA_003550665.1 Paracoccaceae bacterium
CGAGACATCGGGTTCGGCGGCGAGCTGTTCGCGCGTGCCGTCATCGGAGGCGTTGTCCACGAACAGGAAATGCCCCACCCCCAGCGCGCGGTAATAGTCGAGAAACCAGGCCAGCCGGATGCGCTCGTTGCGCAACGTGGCGAACAGCAGGATATCGCCGCCGGCGATGCGGGCCGTGCGATCCGCGACGGGGCTGAGCTCGCGCGCCTTGCGCGCCGCGCGCAGGCGGCGGCCGAGCCGGTCGCGCAAGAGCTGGAAATTTGTGGGTACCATCACCCCGCGCCCCTCATCCGCACGGCCTCGCCAGCCCGTCGATCCGGCTCAGGACCGCGTCGAAATGCGCCGCCCAGGCCGGCACCGGCGCCGGTGCGGCCGCGGCGGGGTGCGCGCACAGGCTCCGGATCGCCCCTTCCCATGCATACGAATCCCGCGCATCCGCGTAAACCGGGTAATCGCCGAGCCCCTCGCGCAGTACCGGCAGATCGCTGCAGATCACCGGCGTGCCGCGCGCCATGGCCTCGAAGGGCGGCAGGCCGAAGCCCTCCGCGAAGCTCGGAAAGAGCAGCGCGCGCGCCTGCGCGAGCAGCGCGGCCACCGCGCCGTCGGGCAGCGCGCCGAGCTCGGCGATGTCGGCGCCTGCGGCGTCGAGCTGGTCGAACACCGCCCGGTTGCGCCAGCCGCGCGCCCCGACGATGCACAGGAGCGGCATCCCTCCCTCGGGCGGGTCCGCGCGCATCCGCGCCCAGATATCGAGCAGCAGCGCGTGGTTCTTGCGCGGCTCGATCGTGCCGAGGGCAAGGAAGATGGCCGCGTCGGGCGGCACCCGCGCGGGTCGGGCGGTCGGGTCGGGCCGGGGCGGCGTGACGCCGAGGGGCGCCACGACATGTGGCGGCACGCGCCCCGCATGCGCCAGATGCGGCCGCGCGGCCTCGGCGGCGGCGGTGGTGGTGAAGATCACCAGATCGGCCCGCGCGGCAACGCGGCCGAGCTTGGCGGCGAAGGCCTCGGGCACGCGGGGCCCGGCGAAGTCGGGATGATCGAGGGGGATGGTGTCGTGCAGCATCACCGCGATACGGACGCCGTTGATGGCGCGCACCGCGTCCAGCATCGCGTCCGTCAGGTTGCTGTGGCCGAGATTGAGATAGGCGGTCCCCGCCGGAAGGTGACGGCGCAGCATCCGTGCGAGCCCCGCGCGCGGCGCCTGCGCCAGCGCGAGCCGGCGCAGATCGGAGAGCGCCGCCCGGCGTGCCGGGCTCTGGCGCAGATGCAGCCGCGCGATCCAGTCCGCCGGACCCCAGGCCGCGCGCCCGTCGAGCCGCGCCATGAGCTCCGCCGCCCCGGCGCGGTCCAGAAGGACGTATCCCGGCGCGGCGCGCAGCACGGCAAAGACGGGCTCGGGCCGCGCGAGAAGATCCGCGAGCCAGGCCCGCTCGACCCGGTCGACCCCGGTGAATGCGCCGCGCTCCACCCGCGAGACGAGCCGCGTGACATCGAGAAGCCGCGCGGCGGCTGCCATCAGGTCACCATCGTGTCCACCGGGCGCAGCGCGGCGATGCGGCGCATCTCCTCGGCGATTCGGGTGCCGGACCCGGCCGCGCGCATCAGCGGGCCGTCGCGCTCGGCGCGGCCGAACAGCCCGCCGGTCTGTTCCCAGTAGCCCTCGGGATGAAACCGCATGTGGTGAAAAAGGGTCGTGGGGCTGAAGCGGAACACGGTCACGACGGCGCCCCGGCGCACCGCGGTGCGCGCGGCGCGCTGCAGTCCGCGGCGCTGCCACGGCCAGCCGGCGAGAACCCGCCCCGGCCGTGGCCCGGCGAGCGGCATCGCCAGGAAGGGGCGTTCCTCGTCGATCAGCGGCGGCGTCTCGCCGATGCGGCGCAGCGCGCCCTCGGCGATGCCATCATCGAGGCTGCGCATCAGGTGGCGCACGTCGCGCGGCTCGAGCCCGCCGGCGACCATGTGGCCCAAGGCGCGGCGGCGCTCGTCGCGGCGCAGGCGCTCGAGGGCACGGGCGTGCAGCGCGTCGGGGGCGTGCTTGCGCAGGAAGGTTGCGCTGCTCGCGCCGATATCGAACAGATCGCGCGGCGCGCGGTCGCGGCGGCGGCGCGCGCTCGGGGCAAAGCCGTGATGCACCTGCGCGAGCGGCACGATCGCGGTGAGCATCCCGGCGCCCGACAGCCGCATGTTCAGATCCGTCTCGTCGAGAAAGAAACGGAAGGCATGGTCGAACCCACCCAGCCCCATCAGCGTGGCGCGGTCGAAGGCCATGTTGGTGCCCTCGGTCTTGATGGCGTGGTCCGGGGGCGGGCTGTGCAGCATCGGGCGCACCGGATCGGTGGGCAGGGTGCTGGCGCGGCCGGTGCGGTCGACGCGGCGCGCGCGCCACTGAAAGGAGATGCCATTGCGCCCGCGCACGAACCCGCCGGCCGCCACGGCGCGCCCCTCGGCCAGCGGCGCGGTCAGCCGGCGCAGCCAGCTCGGCTCGGGCACGGCGTCGTCGTCGATGAAGGCGACGACCCGGCCCGCCGCCGCGGCGAGACCGGCATTGCGCGCCAGCGAGATATTGGCCGCGTCGAAGGGCACGAGCTTGATCCACTGCCCCATGCCCGTGCGCGCCACCGCGGCGCGCCCGACGGCATCGGTGACCGCGACGATCTCCATTTCGGGATGGTCCTGCTGCATCACCCCCGCAAGGCAGCGGCCGAGCGCCTCGGGGCGGTCCTGGCTGACGACGATCACGCTGGCGGGGACGACATCGGGGGTCATCACGGGCTCCGGCGGCCCCACGGCAGCGCCGGCGCCATCAGTCCTGCCGCAGCATCACGCCCGGCGCATGGGCGATGAAGTGCGGGTTCGTGTACCCCGGCTTGCCATAGCTCAGCGGCGCGAGATCGTCGAAGCCGACCACATGCCCGCCGGCACCGCGCAGCACCGCGTCGCCCGCGGCGGTGTCCCATTCCATCGTCGGGCCGAGGCGCGGATAGAGATCCGCCTCGCCGCTCGCCACGAGGCAGAATTTGAGCGACGAGCCCGCGCTCGTCATGTCGCGCACCTCGTAGCGCGCGATATAGGCGTCGGTTGCGGCGTCGCGATGCGATTTCGACGCCACCACCACGAGCGCGTCATTGTCCGGCGCCGCCACCGAAACCGGCCGCGTCGCGCCCGGCGTCTGCGGATCGAAAGGGCCGGTCTCCTCGACGCTGGTGCCATCGGCGCTTGTGTAGAACATGCGCTGGCGCGCCGGGGCATAGACCACCCCGCGCAGCGGCACGCCGTCCTCAATGAGCGCGATATTGACGGTAAAGTCCCCGCGCCGCTTGATGAATTCCTTGGTGCCGTCGAGCGGATCGACGAGGAAGAAGCGCCGCGCCGTCTCGCCATGCGAGTGCGCGCGCTCCTCGGTGACGGCGAGGGTGTCGGGGTAGGCGGCCTTGAGCCCGGCGGTGATATGGGCGTCGGCGGCCTCGTCGGCGCGGGTGACCGGGGTGTCGTCGTCCTTGGCGCGGGTTCCAAGATCGGCGCCGGCATAGATCTCCATGATCAGCCCCCCGGCCTCGATGGCGAGCCGCCGCATCACCCTGATCAGTTCGTCGTCGCTCACCAGCCCGCTCCCGTAGCCTGTGCTGTTGCCATAGCCTCTGCGTCCCCTTATCGTTTCTTCACGCCTTGGGGGCAAGATCATCCGCCGTAACCGACCGGCCGAAAAGCGAGATCGGACAAGGCCATGTTCCGTGACGATACCCACAAATCCTCGTTCTGGCGCATCTGGGGCGTTCTCGACATCATCTATCACTCCGCGGTGCGCTCGGTGCGCAAGACGCACTCCAACGCCGTGATGGCGATCTTCGTGGCGGTGGCACAGAAGATCGTGCTGGTGGCGGTGTTCTTCATGCTGTTCAGCCTTCTGGGGCTGCGCGGCATGGCGATCCGGGGCGATTTCGTGCTCTACGTGATGTCGGGGGTTTTCCTGTTTCGCACCCATGTCGCGACGGTCGGCGCCGTCGTCGGCGCGGAGGGGCCGAACGCGCCGATCATGAAGCACGCGCCGCTCAATTCGGTGATCTCGATCGCGTCGGTGTCGCTGGCGCAGCTCTACATCAACGTGATCGCGGTGTTCGTGGTGTTGTTTCTCTATCACGCCGTCTGGCAGCCGATCACCATTCACGACCCGGTCGGCGCGATGGCGATGCTGATCCTGGCCTGGTTCTCCGGGGTCGCGGTGGGCACGATCTTTCTTGCGATCAAGCCCTGGTTTCCGAGCTTCGTGTCGATCACCTCGATGCTTTACACGCGCGCCAACATGATCTTCTCGGGCAAGATGTTCGTGGCCAACAGCCTGCCGGCGCACATGCTGCCCATCTTTGACTGGAACCCGCTGTTTCACGTCATCGATCAGGCGCGCGGCTTCACCTTCATCAACTACAACCCGCATTTCACCTCGATCATCTATCCGCTCGCGGTCTCGGCGGTCCTGATCGTGCTCGGGATGATGGGGGAGTTCTATACGCGCCAGCGCGCCTCGATCAGCTGGGCGGCGCGGCAGTAGGGCCGCACCGCCCGCCGTCTCAGATCGCGAAGCGCAGGATCGCGGCCAGCGAGCCCTCGACGGGCAGATCCGCGCGCCGCACGGCGATGACCTCGCCGCCATTGGCCAGCACGCGCCCGGCGATCTCGTCGACGATGCCGTAGCTGCGCGCATCATCCCCGTTCTCGAAATGCACCACGCCGGTCTCGTCATCGACGGTGCCGGTGACCACCTCGTCCATGTCCACCATCAGCGTGTCCACCGCGCCGAAGGTCGCCGCGCGGGCGGCATGGGCGATGTCGGCGATGGCGCGGCCCTGGTTCTCGCGCTCGGCGTAGAGATCGCGCAGGCGCTGCATGGCGCGCTCGTTGACGGCGTCGATGATCGGGCGCGCGCGGCCGCCGAGCTCGGCTGCGGGAATGCGCACCGGGCTCGTCTCGATGGCCTCGGCGGCGAGATGCGGATAGCTGCAGACTTCGCGGAAGATCGGCAGGATCGGGTCCGTCGCCGCCACGATCAGTGGTTCCTCGCGCCCCGCGAGGACCGGGCGCAGCGCCGCGTCCACGGCGCGGGCGAACTTGCGCAGATGCAGCTTCTGACCCTCGCCGCTCTTCTTCCAGCCGGCGCGGTCGGACTTGCGGTCGAATGCCTGGTCGCCGCGCACATCGCCGCTCTCGGTCGGCATGTCGCTGATGTTGACCTCTTCGGCGGAGTCCTCGTTGACCTCGATGATCCGGACTTCCCCCTCCGCGAGGGCGAGCACGAAGGCGTGCTGCGGCAGGCTGATGGCGCGAATCAGCGGCTTGATGTGGAAGCGGTCGGCGACCTGGACGGTGCTCACGAGCCGATTGGGCAGCCGGTAGGTCCAGAGCCGCTCGGGGCTGACGAAGATGGCGAGGCTGTTGGCCTGAAAGCGCCAGAACTCGTAATCCTCCTCGAGGTCGCCGAGCTGCTCGCTGATCGGCGCGATGGTGCGCTTGTCGACGCCGGCGGCCTCGAGCTGCTGCTCGGCCTCGCGGTGCAGATTGCCGAGCTCGATGCGCGTCGTCTCGACATGCTGCGATTGCGGCGTCGTCGGCAGGTAGATCGACACCATCGCGTCGCCGCGCCGCTGCACGAGTGCCTTGATCTCCGGGCGGGTCGGGATGTCCACATACAACATTGTCACGCGTCCTTCATTTCGAAACCTTGCAGGTTCATTCGCAGGTGTCGGGGGCGCGTTCAAGCGGCTCCGGCATCGGGCGGCGTAACCACGCGCAGGGTCAGGTTGATGCGCCCGCCATCGGGTAGCAGCGGCGAGCTGGCAAAGCGCGTCCGGTCCACCCCGTGCCAGGCCAGCCGCGCCGCGCCGCCCATCACCGCGACATCCCCCGAGCGCAGCCAGATCGAGCGCGTGGGCGCGCGCCGCTCGGTCCCGCCGACGCGAAACAGCGCGTCATCACCCAGCGAGACCGACACCACCGGGCAGCCGAAATCGCCCTCATCGCGGTCCTGGTGCAGCCCCATCCGCGCGCCGTCGGCGTACCAGTTGATGAGGCAGCATTCCGGCGCGCGGTCGGTCTCGGCGACGGCATCCCAGATCGCGCGCACCCGCGCCGGGATCGGCGGCCAGGGCACGCCCGAGGGGTGCCGGCGCTCGTAGCGGTAGCCGGCGCTGTCGGTGATCCAGCCGAAATCCCCCGCCGCCGTCATGCGCACCGACATCGCGCGCCCGCCCGGCGTGACCGGTCGCACCAGCGGCGCGGCGCGCACGACGGCGCGGATATCCTCGAGCAGCGCCGCCTGCGCGGCGGGCGGCAGCAGCGCCTGGTGGATGCGCACGCCCTTGAGCTCGGCCGGGGCGGCGAGGGCGGCGGCGTCCAGCGTGTCGGAAACGGCACCGGTCATGGCATGGCCTCCGTGATTCGTCTTCGGGGTCCGGCTTGCAGCCCTGATGGCCCCTGCCTATATACGCCGCGAAGTCGAGGCAGGCACCCCGCCCGCCGAATTGGGATCGGGACCCGGAGGCCGACAGGCTCCGCGTCCCCTGACATCGCCGAACGAAGAGGTAGTAATATGGGTAAAGTCATCGGGATCGACCTGGGCACGACGAACTCCTGCGTGGCCATCATGGATGGCAGCCAGGCGCGCGTGATCGAGAACGCGGAGGGCGCGCGCACCACGCCCTCGATCGTGGCCTTCACCGATAACGAGCGGCTCGTCGGCCAGGCCGCCAAGCGCCAGGCCGTCACCAACCCGACCAACACGATCTTCGCCGTCAAGCGCCTGATCGGGCGGCGCTATGACGACGCCGATCTGGCCAAGGACAACAAGAACACGCCCTACAATGTCGTCGATGGCGGCAATGGCGACGCCTGGGTCGAGGTCAATGGCGAGAAGTATTCGCCCTCGCAGCTCTCGGCCTTCATCCTGCAGAAGATGAAGGAGACCGCCGAGTCCTATCTCGGCGAGGATGTCACCGAGGCGGTGATCACCGTGCCGGCCTATTTCAACGACGCCCAGCGTCAGGCCACCAAGGACGCCGGCAAGATCGCCGGGCTCGAGGTGCTGCGCATCATCAACGAGCCGACCGCGGCCGCGCTGGCCTACGGGCTCGACAAGAGGGAGTCGCGCACCATCGCGGTCTATGACCTCGGCGGCGGCACCTTCGACATCACCATCCTTGAGATCGACGAGGGGCTGTTCGAGGTCAAGTCCACCAACGGGGATACCTTCCTCGGCGGCGAGGATTTCGACATGCGGATCGTCAATCACCTCGCCGACGAGTTCAAGAAGGAGCACGGCGTCGATCTGACCAAGGACAAGATGGCGCTGCAGCGGCTCAAGGAGGCCGCCGAGAAGGCCAAGATCGAGCTCAGCTCGGCCACCCAGACCGAGATCAACCAGCCCTTCATCTCCATGGACAAGGACACCGGCACGCCGCTGCACATGGTGATGAAGCTGACGCGCGCGAAGCTCGAGAGCCTCGTGAGCGATCTCATCAAGGCCTCGATCAAGCCGTGCAAGGCCGCGCTCAAGGATGCGGGACTGTCCGAGGGCGACATCGACGATGTCGTGATGGTCGGCGGCATGACCCGGATGCCGAAGGTGCAGGAGGAGGTCTCCAAGTTCTTCGGCAAGGAGCCGCACAAGGGCGTCAACCCCGACGAGGTCGTCGCCCTCGGCGCGGCGATCCAGGCCGGCGTGCTGCAGGGTGACGTCAAGGACGTGGTCCTGCTCGACGTCACGCCGCTGTCGCTCGGCATCGAGACGCTGGGCGGGGTCTTCACCCGGCTCATCGACCGCAACACCACGATCCCCACGAAGAAATCGCAGGTCTTCTCCACCGCCGACGACAACCAGAGCGCGGTGACGATCCGGGTCTTCCAGGGCGAGCGCGAGATGGCTGCGGACAACAAGCTGCTCGGCCAGTTCAACCTCGAGGACATCCCGCCCGCGCCGCGCGGCATGCCGCAGATCGAGGTGACCTTCGACATCGACGCCAACGGCATCGTCAACGTCTCCGCCAAGGACAAGGGCACCGGCAAGGAGCAGAAGATCACCATCCAGGCCTCCGGCGGGCTATCGGATGAGGACATCGAGAAGATGGTCAAGGAGGCCGAGGCCAATGCCGAGGCCGACAAGGAGCGCAAGGAGCTCGTCGAGACCAAGAACCAGGCCGAGAGCCTCGTGCACGCCACGCGCAAGTCGCTCGAGGAGCACAAGGACAAGGTCGATGCCAGCACGGTGGAGGCCATCGAGCTTGCCGTCGGCGCGCTTGAGGAAGCGATCGAGAGCGAGGACCCCGACAAGATCAAGTCGGGCATCCAGAACGTGACCGAGGCCTCGATGAAGCTGGGCGAGGCGATCTACAAGACCCAGCAGGAGGAAGCCGAGGGCGCGGACGGCGCCGGCGAGGACGAGCCGCGCGCGACCGACGAGGACATCGTCGATGCCGATTTCGAGGATGTCGACGACGACGACCGCAAGCGGTCCTCGTAACGACGCGCCACAGTGATCGGGCCGGCCCGAAGCGCAACAGCGCCGGGCCGGCCCTGACGTTTCGACAAGAGGGCCGGCACGCATGGAGAAGCGCGACTTTTACGAGGTGCTGGGGGTCTCGCGGGACGCCTCCCCCGAGGAGATCAAGAAGGCCTACCGCCGCAAGGCGCGCCAGTTCCACCCCGACAGCAACGGCGACGATCCCGACGCCGAGGCGAAGTTCAAGGAAGCCAGCGAAGCCTACGAAGCGCTCAAGGACCCCGAGCGCAAGGCCGCCTATGACCGCTTCGGCCACGCCGCCTTCGACGGGGGCATGGGCGGCGGCGGCGGCGGACGCCGTCCCGGCGGCATGCATCCGGGCGGCGATTTCGCCTCGGCCTTCTCGGATGTGTTCGAGGATCTGTTCGGTGATTTCATGGGCGGGCGCGGCGGCGGCCGGCGCGCGAGCCGCGGCTCGGACATGCGCTACAACATGCGAATCACCCTCGAGGAAGCCTATGGCGGCGCGAGCAAGACCATCACGGTGCCGACCTCGGTGATCTGCGACGCCTGCGAGGGTAGCGGCGCCGAGGGCGGCGCGGAGCCCGTCGGCTGCCCGACCTGCTCGGGCATGGGCCGCGTGCGCGCCCAGCAGGGCTTCTTCACCGTCGAACGCACCTGCCCGACCTGTGGCGGGGCCGGCCAGATCGTCAAGAACCCCTGCAAGGTCTGCGCCGGCGCAGGCCGCGTCGAGACCGAGCGCACCCTGTCGGTCAACATCCCGCCCGGCGTCGAATCGGGCACGCGGATCCGGCTGTCCGGCGAGGGCGAGGCCGGGCTGCGCGGCGGACCGACGGGCGATCTCTACATCTTCCTCGAGGTGCAGGATCACCCGCTCTTCGCGCGCGACGGGGTCAATCTGCATTGCCGGGTGCCGGTGAGCATCGCCACCGCCGCGCTCGGCGGCGAGGTCGAGGTGCCGACGATCGATGGCGGGCGCACGCGCGTGCGGATCCCCGGCGGAAGCCAGTCGGGCCGGCAGATGCGGCTTCGGGGCAAGGGCATGCCCGCCCTGCGCGGTGCGGGCACGGGGGACATGTTCGTGGAACTCGCGGTCGAGACCCCGGTGAACCTGACCGCGCGGCAGAAGGAACTTCTGCGCGAATTCGAGAAGCTCAGCGAGGAAAACAACCCCGAATCGCGCGGATTCTTCGACAAGGTCAAGGATTTCTGGGAGAGCATGAAAAGCTGATCCGCCGCGCCTTTCCGCGCCGCCGCCCCGCTTTCCCTACCGCGCTTTCTCCGCGTGGGTTAACGCGCTGTTAACCACCGCGAGCGCAGCATGTGGAGGATGTTCAGGGCGATTTTCGGCGGCGGCACGACCGGGCGGCGGGCGCGCCAGCCCTTCTGGATGCGCCGCGTCACCGCCGTCGATCCGGGCGCGCGCGGCGCCGACAAGCTTGTCGGGGACTGGCTCAAGGATCTCGCCGATTGCGACGAGGCGACGGTGATCGTGGCCGGTCTGCGCGAGCCGCAGAAAGCCTACGCCTTGCTTCGCAAGACCGAGGGTGCGTCGGGCGCGCCCTTCGGCGCGCTGCGTGGCGACATAGCGATCGACGGCGCCGAACTGCTCGCCGAGGCCGAAAGCTGGGCCGGGATCGTGCGCGCGGCCGAAGACCTTGTTCCGCGCCGGGCCGCCCCTGTGCGCGCCTTCGCCGAGCAGGCGTCTCCGCGCTTCGCGCCGCAGGAGCCCCCTGCCGACGCGGCGGAGGATGACTGTACGGAGGCCGCACCGGTGTCGCACGGCGGCGCGCTGCCCTCCTATATCCGCGATCACCGCAAGCGCCTGCGCGAACGCTTCCTGGCCGGTGGCGCGGGGCCGATGCCCGATTACGAGCTGCTCGAGCTGGTGTTGTTTCGCGCGATCCCGCGGCGCGACGTCAAGCCGCTCGCACGCCGGCTGCTCGACCATTTCGGTGACTTCAACCGGGTGCTCAGCGCGCCTTCGGCGCGGATCGCCGATGTCGAAGGGGCAGGGCCGGCCGTCGCGACGGAGCTCAAGATCGTCGAGGCCGCGGCACAGCGCATGGCGCGCGCGCGGGTGATGCACAAGCCGGTGCTGTCGGGGTGGGATGCGTTGCTCGACTACTGCCACACGGCGATGGCGCATCACGAGATCGAACAGTTCCGGGTGCTCTATCTCGATCGCAAGAATACCCTGATCGCCGACGAGGAGCAGGCGCGCGGCACCGTGGATCATGTCCCGGTCTATCCGCGCGAGGTCGTCAAGCGCGCGCTCGAACTCAATGCCTCGGCGCTCATCCTGGTGCACAATCACCCGTCGGGCGACCCGGCACCGTCCCAGGCCGACATCGCGATGACGACGCAGATCCAGGCGGCGGCGGAGTCGCTGTCGCTGACGCTGCACGATCACCTGATCATCGGCAAGGAGACCGAGCTGAGCTTTCGCGCGGCCGGCTATCTCTAGAGCGTGTCGCGGTTATTCGGCCTCATAGCCTGCTGCCTTGAAGAAATTGTAGCACTCCTCGTCTGAGAACAGGTCGCAGACCTGGCCGACGGCTGCCCAGAGTTGATCGTAGGTTCGCGCAGCGGCC
>PUKW01000021.1 GCA_003550665.1 Paracoccaceae bacterium
TGATAATTCAACGCCTACATCCAGTCCCTCTCTTTGCATCTGGATGAGATACCTGGCTATTGCCTGTCTGAGGACGTTTTCTCGGGTAGTGCCATGAAGCCTTGCTGCTCTCAGCACCGAAACAAAATCCAGTTCATGCATCGATATAGTTATCACTACTTCATCTTTTTCTGGCAACATCTATTTCTCCTTGTCTGCTACTGCTTTCTGGTGCGTCGGCCAGTGGTAGTGCGACTGGAAGGTCGCCGGCTCAAGACTTGAGAAGCCGCAGTCTTCGCAGTAAAGCCCGAGCTGCCTGGCTCTTTCCAGTGCTTCATGGTGGCATTCGCAAGGGCAGCGGGTGGCTTGCGGGTCCAGCTCGAAAGTCTGGCCGCATTCACAGCGGTACACGGGCAGGCCGCCGGGTCCTTTGGTGCCTATGAACCCCATTACTTACCTCCTTCCGACTTGATGAGCGCATCGATGGTGCGTATCCTCTCTTCAAGCGGTATCCTTTTCTTTCTCAAGTCCGCCAGCGTTTCTTCGTACTGCTCCCTGACTTTGGCCGCTTCCCGGTCGATGGCTTCGGTTTGCGTTAGAAGTTCGCTTTTACGTGCTTTGAGTTCGTCTATCAGTGCCATATCATCCTCCTTTATTAAGTGCTTATAGCGATCTGTACCTGCTCGAAAGACCCGGTGGAGTTCTTCATGATCTGCTTTAGCAGGCCTTCATCCTCGGTGCCGGGCGTCAGGTAATAGAGATTACCTTCATTACCTGCGATTGCATCCGGTTCACTGGCAGGGACCGTTAATTGCATTGTTAGTGGCGCGGTTAAGGCTACTGTGCCATCAACTGCATAGAAGTCGGGGCTGTGCTTCTCGTTGCCGTGCTCAGCTACTGCCGGCTCATCGGCCCAGGCTGGGTCTCCAGCAACCACGGTAAGCAGCTGGCCGTTTGCACCAACTGGCAGTCTTTCCCAGGCACCACCTGTTCCTGCTCTTACCAGGTCTCCTTCAGTGCCAGCCCCATGGTCGTCACCCGAATCCATATCGTGCTGCCTGGCGTGGGAGTCGGCGTGCAGGTCGGCTCCCCGGCTGCCGTGCTGGGTATCGGTAATGGTGCCGGTGTGATCTTCAGCACTGTCCAAAGCATGCTGCCTGTCGTGGGAATCTGCATGCAGGTCGGCTCCCCTGGTGCCGTGGTGGTCATCATCGAGAGTTGCGTTCCATGTCCAGGCAGTGGGTCCGCCTAAAATAAGGGAATTGCCCTTATGCTGCGAGCCCTGGTAACCATTGAGCATGGTGCGTACACCTTCAAACACCTCCGGCTCAACACCCAGCAGCCAGGCCCTTAATCTGGTCATCATTCCCGGCTTGTGGCCGTTTCCTCTCTCTTCCATAGCTATTACCTCCTCTTATTTGCCCTGGCTATCGCCTGGCAAAAGGCATTGTCGATCTTATCCCGATAGCCGATGTCCTCGATGGTGTAGGCCAGAAACTCCGGGCTGTCGGGGTAGAATTCTAGCTCTGGCTTGCCCGGTCGGGGCCGTCTGGGTTCATGGGGGATGACGGCAGCGCTTTTTCCTTTGCCGTATATAGTTTCATGTTTTACTGGAGAAACATCAGCTGCTGGCAACCCTGGAGCCTCTCCTGAATAAATATGAGGCCTGTCCCATATCTCGACTTCTGCTCTGTCGCCAGGCCACCGCTTCTCCACCCATTTCCTGGCAGCACTCAAAGCCCTGTTGACCGATCTGTAGGCTTTGCTATATTCGATCATTTCGCCAGTGTCTATGTTACGGGCCGTCCAGTAATAGGAGTCTCTTTTTTCGATAACCGTCTCAGCGGCAACCGGCTTGACACCGGCCGGCGGTATAATATGAGACGGTTCACCTCTTCTTCCAAGCCTCAATTCTACAGGCCGGTCCCAGACCTCCACCAGAGCAGGGTGTTTCCAGTTGCGCTTGACATAATATTCCCCGGCACGCAGTGCACTATCAACAGTAATAGCAGGAGCGGTGTCCATTACAACCTCACCCGTTTTCTTGTTTTTAGCCGTCCAGTAGAAGGCATCTCTTTCACACCCTTCGGTAACCTTTAATCCTTCACAAATGATAGCGTCCAGCTTTTCCCGGTCCGGCAGGTCGTGAATGGAACGAATATCGTGTTCTAATAGAATCTTGGCTATGCTGGTGGTTGAGGTGTTGTGCTTCTTGGCTAAACCGGCCAGCATATCCTCAAAAGCTTCGATCTCCCGCTCTTTGATGTGCGGCAGCAACATCTCGCCCTTTGGCCCGTAGACAAGCGTCCTCTCCTTTTCAGGCTTCGGTTCCCTGAAGGCCACATCAGCCAGGGTCTTTCCCATCTTGCCGACCAGGGTGGCACCCATCAGCATGGCGGCCACGTTTACCACCGGGTGTATTAGCTGGGTTGTAGCCGCTTCTGCCGCTGCCTGGGCAACATACAAATCGACAGCGTCACCGGGCTCAACGCCTTCGGCTTCACCGGCGTTGACTTCCAGTATATAGCTTGCCGTTAAGGAGACGGGCTGGTCTTCCGGTTCCAGTGTAACGACACTGACAACCCTGAACTGGCCGGATATAAACACCACGTCCAGCGGGAAGAGCATGCCGGTCATGTCGATGGTTGCCACTTGCTGTACGGGTAAAACAAGAAGCATACCGGTGCCCGGCGGTATCAAATCCGCCCCTTTCAAGCCGGCGCTAAGCTCGGCATAGGCAGTGGCCAGATACACCTGCCACTGTTTATCTTTAATGATTACCGTTGCAGTCCCCGGCATAGCTACCTCCTCTCGGTGCGCGGTATCCGCTCGATGCCGTTGATGTCTTGCTCAAGCCTCAACTGCTTGTCTTCGTAGGTTGGAGACGGTATCTCGGTGCCGCCGAACATGGCCAGGTCGTAGTTGTGATGCCACCTGGCCGACTCCGGCCTGTCCGTGTTCTTCCCGAAGCGTTCGCCTCTTATCCTTTTGGGGCTCATCCCCTCCGGGGCGATCTTGTTCATGCCCCACAAATAGCCCTCGGTGGTGGTATTTTCCCGCCAGTTCATAGGCGCATTGACACCGAACTCGCCGTGATCCCTGTATTTAGCCATTTTTTCGACCTCCCGTGCTTTTTATTTACTCCATAGTTTGGAGTACCATTCCTTTAGTTCCTCGCCGGCCACTTTTCTATACTTTGCCGTGGTGTCAAAACTCTGGTGCCCCAGCATCTCCTGGAGCAGCCTCAACCCGTCGCCCGAGTCATCCTGTTTGACGGCGTTTATGGCAAAGGCATCCCTTAACCGGTGGGGGCTCACTCCCCGCAGTCCGCCGGTTTCCGGGTTGACCAGGCTTCCCAGGCCGGCTTTTTCGGCCGACCGCCTGACGATCTTCCAGGCGTGGGGACGGCTGATGCCGAAAAGAAGCTGTCTGCCGTTGACCGCGACCGGCCCGCCCCGATCGATGTATTCTTTGAGCACCGCAAGCGTGTCCTCGTCAACCGGCAGTGTCCGCTGGCGCCGGTGCTCCTTCTGCGCGACCATTGCCGTCTCCACCTTGCTGCCGCAGGCAGGGCAGAACCGGGCTGCCTTGCCCAGCCTGGCGCGGCACCCGGGGCAGGCAAGCCTCACCCGCGCCTTTAAGTGCTCGATGGTTACCGTCCCCGAGGCAAAGTTAATGTCGCTAGCCGCCAGGCCCAGCGCCTCGCTTATGCGGCAGCCCAGCCGGACAAGCAACCGTATGAGGAGTTTGTCCCTCAGGCATTCGGCGGCTTCCTCCAGCCTTTCGGCCTCGGTTATTTCCAGATAAGTCTTCATTGCCACACCCTAATCCCCTTTCTCAACCAGTTCCTTTGTCTCCAGCTTAAAGACGTATTCCTTGCCGTCCTCCACCACAAAGGGGCCGAACCCGTCAGGGTAACCCGTATCCGCCCGCCCCCAGCGGCAGTCGCCGTAATAACCTGAAATCGGGCAGAGTTCAAATTCAGAATAGGTATTTACCCTGAAATACAGGTTGTCCAGATCAACCGGGAGATCCGGCGGAGGCGTTATCGACTCCCATGCCCTCCGGTAGTACCTGCCATCCGGGTAAACATGGGTGCGCCATAGGTCAGGATAGCAGCGCCAGGCAACCATCCACTCAAAGTAGGTCAGGTCGGTGTAAACCGGCTCGGGATCTATGTACATGACGATATGGCCCAGGCGGGGCTCTGCGATGTTTACGTCCTCTGCCTGGTATAGCTTTAACAGCTCTCCTGCCGTAAATACACCCAGATGCACCGGATAGACACCGGCAGCTGCCGGCATGGTAACCGGGAACGGTACTGCCTTCTCTTCGTTTGAGGCCAGGTGAAACGACTGCTCGCTCATCACTACCAGGTCGGTACCCATATAGAGCAGCGCATCGTAATGTATATAAATCTGCGTTGGATTGTGCATGGTGACATTGGCAGTCTTTTCTTCACCTGCTTTAAATTCATGTTCTGCCATATCAGCCCTCCTTTAATCCCATATGATGGGTCCGATTTCGATATCGGGCGAAACTACCAGAGTAACGTTCTCGGTCGCCTGGTACAGCTCCAACAGCACCCCTTCATGCTTGATTTCCAGGTACACCGGAAATTCACCTTCCACCATGGGCATGGTCACCGGGAAACTGACTTCAACAGAGCTCTGCGGCGGGATAATAGCCTGAATAACCCCTGATGTGGCTGCCTTTTCCACGCCGAGATAAAGCTCCGTGGCGTAGGTAAACTCCTTGATAGTCGGGTTGGTCATCTGGGCAACGGCGGTTTTGGTCTCCCCTGGCTCAAACACCGGATTTCCCAGGGCTCCTATTTGAAGTGCCTTGACTTCTACCTGTGGTTTAATCATTTTCTCCTCCTTATTATTCCCAGATAATATCGATGGGCTCGGCCGGATGCTCGGTGGTGAAGTGACCGTAGAGCTCATCCTTGGTATAAAATTGCTCTTCGCATATAGGGCAGACATACTGGGGCTCTAATGGTTTCGGCATCAGGCCGGCCATCACTGCCAGCATCATCATTATCCCTATACCCCCCGCCATGACTGCTCCCATTTTTTCTGTTTCCATAATGTTTACCTCACTTTAGTGCTTTGGTCATGGTGCCCATCATCATTCCCATCATGCCCAGCATCATGATTGGGGTTACAATCTCCACGATGCCGGCTATGGCCGGGACAGGTGCTAGCGCCTGTTTAACCAGCGGGCCGAATGGCAGACCGTGACCGTAATCGTAGTCCTTGGTTCTGGGTGCCCCCTGGGGCTTGATGCACATAGCGCCCAGGAACTGGTCTATGAATTCCTGAGGCGTGAGTGTCCTTCCGATTGCCCCCCTGGGATAGGCCCCGGGGAAATCCTCCTCGTCGTATTCGGCCCATACCTCCCTCGACTCAAAGTAAAGAAGCGGCATGGCCGCAGCGAAGGGTGCGGCAAAGCTGGTGCCGCTCTTGGGTGCAGTGGCCGTGTCACTGGCGCTGGAAGCAACGATCATGTTCTCTCCAAAAAAGACCATGTCCGGCTTGACCAAACCCTCTTTGGTCGGGCCCCGCCCGCTGAAGGCGCTCACCACAAACGTCTGTTCATCGGGTATATACTGGACCGAACCTACCGCGCCCACATACTGTTCGCTAGCCGGCAGCATTACCGTCTGTGCCTCAGGGCCGGTATTGCCGGCGGCGGCTACTACCCATATCTCCTTCTCGATGGCCGCCCGGCAGGCCAGCCTCAATGCATTATCCGGGTCGCCGTCATCGGGTGAGCCGAGGCTTATGTTTATCACCGAGGGGGCGATATCGGGGTTGGTATCATGCAGGTCTATGCACTCCTCGATGCCCAAAACCACCTCTTCTTCGGTTCCATATCCGGCATCATCAAGGACTTTCAAATCGAGTATGCCGGCCTTGGGGGCCACCACCAGGGCCGCCGAAGCAACGCCGGTGCCGTGGTCGAAGTTGTCTCCATCGGGCCCGGCAGTAAAGTTTTTGGCATAAATCACCCGTCCGCCTATGGCCTCATGTGTCGCCCTTATCCCCGAATCTATGATGGCCAGTCTCTGGCCATCGCCGTAGAGGGGCGGGTCGGTAAGTTGCCTTATCTCCTCAAGCTCGGCCAGCATCAGGTAATCTGCCGGCGTAAAGACCGGCTCGGCATGAATCGGCAGCGGTGTCTCAACCGTCGGCTTAACGTTGCTTACCGGCTTGACTTTGGCACCCAGCGAGCGCAGCTGGTCTACCTGATCCGGCTCAAGGCGGGCAAATAGGATGCCGGTGGAGCGTGCTTCCTTGATTTCACGCCCGCCGGCGCTTTGTACCTGTTCAACCGTAGAGCCGATTATGGAATACCTCATGGCTTATCTTCTCCTCTGCTTGTATGCACGGTTTGTTTTTCGATTCTTGAAAGATTCTTTTCGATTGTCTCCACTCTTTTTTCCACCCTGTCAACGATTTGTTCAACCTTGCCCAGGCTTCTTTCAGTCCTGGTGCTGACTTCCTGTATACTTTTCTCAACCCTTGCAACATCCTCTCTGGCCTTCCTCTCTGCCTTTTCGATGCCCTCTTTGGCTTCCGCCTTGTCTTTATCGGCCAATTCCCTGACCCTCTCCGTCTCGCGGCACAGGCCATCCACCTTGGCAGACATCCTGCCGTAGTAGAAGACCGCTATTACGACGTGAACAATCACCATGATGCCTCCGCCGATCAGGGCTCCTGCTATTTGAGCTTCCATTATTTATTCACCCCCGCATTTCTAAGCCTTTTCCAGAAGTTGTGCAGGTAGTCGGCGCCCCGTCCGACGATGGCGCCGGTTAACATTTGGCCGATTATGGTGGCTTCAAAGCCGAGCTCGGCCAGTAAATCAACCCGGTAGACCAGACACAGGCTTATACCGATAGCCAGGCCCACCGCCATGATTACCCTTTTGCGCATCCGGCCGGATAATGGCTGCCACCATATACCGAGCACGTACTCGAGTATTGCCTCAACAATGAAGGCAAGTACCATAGCCGAGAAAAAAACTCCCAAACCTGTCATCCTTTACTCCTCCATGCCTTGTGTTACCCCGGACATCATCATGCCTACCATGCCGAGCGCCATCATACCGACGGCCAGCCCGGTAATTTCAGGCATCACAGACTCAACAACCGGTTCACCTACCGGCTCTTCAACCTCTTCCGGCTGCTTGAGGAAGGCTTGAAGGCCGACCGCCATCTCGCCCGAGGTGACATCATAAAGCGCTGCCTGAACATTGGCGTTTGAATAATCGATTTTCAGGGCAGCCTCAAGGGTAAGCTGGCTGTTTCCGGCCACCTCAAAAACATCTACACCGCCAACGGCTATCGGCCCGGTAGTGCCGGTAATAACGCTGCCGGTATCCGGGTCAAAAAGGGCCATGTATATCTGGTAGGTGCGGGCTTCTGCCGCCGGGTTAGTGATGGTAAAGTTGATGGTAAGCACATCACCGGCCCGGTGGTCCACCTTTTCAGCAAGGTCCCATTCAAGGCTTCCGGTTGCCATCAAAATCTTAACCATAATATTTCCTCCTGTTATGTTGTCAGCCCCAGGAGCACCTCCTCAAAGGCTCCGGTTGAGTTTTCCGATATTATCCTCACCTGGTTGGGCTCTCCGGCCGGCGTCATCTGTATCCAGACCAGGCCGGCATTCTCGGCCACAGCCGGATAGGGATAGGCTGATGCAACCATCTGGGCTCCGACCTGGCTTTGCAGGACCCGCATCATCATCATCACCATCATTATCGAGAATATGCCGGAGACGATGATGTTCTCATAGGTTCTGTCTTCGTCCAGGTTCTTTACCGTCTTTTCCAGGTGTTTATCGTCCATATCACTCCATGCCTTCTGCCATGCCCTGTGCCATTGGCACCATCATGGCCATCATGGCTATCATCAGCATCGGGCCGATTAAGTCAGTAATGCCCGGCGCTGCCTCTACCTCTATCACGTTGTCCTCATACACGCCCTCTCCGAATTCGGCTAGCTCAACCATGAGCCCGTAAACACCACCATCAATTGCACCCAGGGCTATATCTATCTCCCCGCTGTAACCCGTCCAGTCGGGGGCCGCATCAAGGGTGATGGTCTTTCTGTTTAAAGCCTCGCCTACCGGGTGGACCGAGCCGTACCATGTCCTGGTAAAGAGGGCGGCTTTAATCTGGGTGCCAAGCGGTTCAGGATAGCGGTATTCGAAGGAGTAGAGGACACGTATAGTCTCCCCGCGGCTAACAAACAGTTTCTCGCCTGCGCCCAGCTCAACCACACCGCTATCGGTAACCACGCTAAGTTTCATCAACCCACCTTCGCATAATCGGTGATTTTCATGTCCCTGAAGTCTACTTCCCTCGGAGCAACATCCAGTGCCCACCAGTAGTAGGGGCTCATCGTTTTGTCAACATCCGGTTTGGGCACATCCGGCCCCTTTATCTTCACGTAGAGGCCCACGTCATCACGCCCGGATAGCGGGATGTAGAAAGGGTAACCGGTATTTTCAGGTATCACTATATCCACGTAGAAATCGGTGTACTCGCGCCAGTCATCGTCGGGCCCGATCTGGGATATTGACCTCTCGCTGTACGGATGTCCTTCGTGAAACGTGTAGCCACCGAGGTCTTGTGTCCCGGCAGCCCCGTGTAAAATTATGTTTTCCAGTTTCGGCCCGCGGTAGGAAAATCTGGCATATGCCCTAATGATGTCTCCGACCATGCACGGGAGCGGCGCGTAGCTAAAGATGCCCCGGGCATCCTCAGGCCGGGTTGCCTGGGCCAGGTAATAGCCCTGCGGGTAATATAGCCCTTCGTACTCCCCCGGCGGGTAGTAAACCCACACCGTCTGGGTGTTTTCCGGGTTTCCCGCGCTCATCGGCACCACTATTTCATGAACCATTGTTAACCTCCTGTCCTTGTGTAATCGGTTATTTTCATGTCTTTAAATTCCGCATCCGGCGGCGGCTCCGGCGGTGCCTCGGCAACAGTGCACAGCTCGCCTACGTACTCATCCATGATGTCGGGTTCCCACCGTTTCATAAAGGCACGTATCCTGGTCTGGTACGTGCCGGGTTTTTCAAGCTCTACATACGGCCACAGGGGCCATTCAGGACCGGGTATGGTGAAATAGTGAATCCCTCCGGGGGCCGTATCCAGGGTTTCGTAGTGACCTTCTTCGGGAAAGACTGTCTCTCCGTCAGGACCGGTGATTTTTACGGTGGCTCCCAGCTTTTCCCAGCTGTCCATTTCGTTTCGCACGTCTACCTGTACCCGTATCCTTGTGCCCTGCAAAACATCGGATACCGGTATGTCCTTCTCTTCCTTCGTACCCAGGAAGTAAAGCCTTTTACCGACAATGGTGGCCCGCTGCTCGATAGGTGGCTCATAGGGAGGCGCTTCTTCCATTATCAAGGCATAATTCCAGTCGTCATCAACCCATGCATATTGATGTTCGTCCCAGTACCAGCTCCAGACATGCACCACCGTGTTGCTGGATTTCATTTCAAAGTAGATTTTCTGCGTAATGCTCTGGAATGGCGCCAGTGTCCAGTTGCCTTCCTCCGGCAGCTGAAAGGAAAAATCCTGCCCGTCCAAATCCAAAAACTCAAGCATACCGGTCAGGGCAGTATGCACATATTCGTGTGTAATATTCTCAATTGTAATAACGCACTCGACTTCTGTTCCCGGGTATACCCACTCCGGGGCTGCGACGCTTTTTACTTTTATACGCTGTGCCATTTTTTAAATACCTCTTAAACCGGTCGCTCGATTTCCTCTCCCTTAAATACCTTTATGCCCTGCTGCAGGACCCAGAAGCCAAACAGTACGGTAATCAAAAAACCCATCGCCCCGGTCAACTGAATTGCAGTTGCCTCAACCTGCTGGGGCTGCGCCACAGGTTCGCGCGGTACTATATAACTCATCTCTCCTCCTTTTTGGGCGGCTCAAGCATACGGGGCACAATCATCATCATTCCGCCCAGAATTAAGAGGGCAACAACAGAGCCGATGAAGTCCATGAAGCCGGGGAACAGCAGGTCGGTAATCCATATCGGGATAATCGAGAGCAGCGGCAGAAGGAAGATGCCTCCCAGTATCACGAGGATTACCGTCCACCAGGCCGGGCTGGAGACGTAGCTTACCCACACCACCGGCTCGCCGTCCGGGTCCGGGGTAACTATCCGGTCAAGCTCCGGCCATGCCGGTATGCCAGCCTCCCGCAAGGCCGTTTCTGCCTTCTGGCAATCCTCCAAAAAGCCCTCGTCTCTCCCGGTAAAGACCAACCCGACCAGCATCCTTGACTGTGGCGGCACCCTGTACTCAAGCTCTGCCACTGCTCCCGGTGTATCCACCCGGTACTCTCCGCCTATTTTCAAATTAGACGGGATTGTAAACATTTCTCCTCCTTAAGCAAAAAGGGGCTACGCCGTTTCATAACAGCATGAGCCCCTTTAAAGGCATTAGTTTGCCTGCACAAGATTTAAATTCGTCTTGCCTGGTTACATATCATGTCTCTTTCATGCCCCCAAGGGGCCTGCCTCACCTTTATAATCCGACAGTGGTAAAGTTCCAGACGATCTTGCGATTGCCAAGTCCGTGAGCGTTGCGCACGGCATCAGCCGGTATGGTTACCGTATGCAATTCATCATTTGCAAAAGCGTCGTGGGCGATGGTAACCGTCCTGGTTTCAAGAGATGCCGATATACCGGTAACCTCAGTAGGTGCGTCAATGGTAATACCATCGAGATCGACTGCGGTGACATCCTTGTCAAATTCGATGCTTACCGTTGCGTCGATGGCTACATCAACTGCTCCGTCTGCCGGCGCAAGCGTCTCAGCAGCGGGGAAATCAACATATCCGCCGTGATACTTGCTGGCAACCTTGAACACCTCAACTCCGGCATCCCTGTCTTTGGCGGTTTTGGCTCTTACCAATGCGCCGGCAAGCAACCCCTTCTCTTCAAGTGTAACTTTAGCCATCAGGGCTACCTCCTTTTTAAGCTACCAGCCGTTTACCCACAAAGCCGAACAGGGAGAGGGTATTGGCAACCGCTGCGTCCACTTCTGCCGTGGTTGTTACCAGGGTAAA
>PUKW01000302.1 GCA_003550665.1 Paracoccaceae bacterium
CCGAAGGCGTCCTCGCGCAGCACCGAGGTGTAGAGCGCCTGGATCGAGGGCCAGATGAAGAAGATCAGGGTGATGATGACCTGGGGCGCCAGAAGCGCGTAGGGCAGCCAGCCCCTCGGAAAGGTCATGCGTTTGGTCTGCATGCCGGACCTGCGCGATAGAGAAAAACGTACGACGCCCGCCCCCGAGGGGACGGGCGCCCGCGGATTCGCCGCTCTTACATGTTGGCCGCTTCGAAGTCACGCAGCAGCACGTTGCCGCGATCGACCGCGTCCGTGGCCGCTTCCATGCCCGACTTGTCGCCCGACATCACCGCCTCCATTTCCTCGGAGACGATGTCGCGGATCTGCACGAAGTTGCCGAAGCGCAGCCCGCGCGAGTTCTCGGTGGGCTCGTTGAGGGTCATCTGCTCGATCGAGATGTCGGTGCCGGGGTTCTCGTCATAGAAGCCCTGCTCCTCGGTCAGATCCCAGGCGGCCTGGGTGATCGGCAGGTAGCCGGTGCGCTGATGCCACTCGGCCTGCACCTCGGGCTCGGAAAGATACGAGAAGAACGCCGCGACGGCCTCGTATTCGGCGTCTTCATGGCCGCGCAGGGTCCACAGCGTCGCGCCGCCGATGATCGAGTTCTGCGGCGCGCCCTCGACATCGTCATAGTGGGGCAGCATGCCGTAACCGACCTCGAAATCGGCATTCGCGATCACGCCCGCGCGCGCCGCCGAGGAGCCGAAGAACATCGCGCAGTCCTCCGCATAGAACATCGGCGCCGCGTCGGTGCCCGCACCGGGCCCGCCCCAGTTGAAGATGCCGGCCTCCTGCCAGTCGAACAGGTTGTCCCAGTGCCGCGCGACGAGATCGTCGTTAAAGTTGAGCTCGGTGTCGAAGCCCTCGAAGCCGTTGGCCTGCGTGCCCAGCGGGATGTCATGCCAGGCCGTGAAGTTCTCGAGCTGCACCCAGCTCGGCCAGGAGGTGGTAAAGCCGCAGCTCGCCGACTCGCTCTCCATGATCTCGCCGGACATCTCGACGACCTCCTCCCAGGTCGCGGGCGGGGTGTCGGGGTCGAGCCCGGCGGCCTCGAACACGTCACGGTTGTAATACATGATCGGCGTCGAGGAGTTGAACGGATAGGACAGCAGGTTGCCGTCGGGATCGGCGTAATAGCTGACCACGCCGGCGAGGAACTCATCGCGATCAAAGGCTTCGCCGTGATCCTCCATGAGCTGGTAGGTCGGGTAGACGGCCTGCTCGGCGGCCATCATCGTGCCGGTGCCGACCTCGAAGACCTGCACGATATGCGGGTGCTCGCCGGCGCGGAAGGCAGCGATCGCGCCGGTCATCGTCTCGGTGTAGTCGCCGCGGTAGCTGGCATTGACCTGGAACTCGTCCTGCGAGGCGTTGAAGTCGGTGGCGAGCTCCTCGAGGATCTCCCCGAGCTCGTCGCCCATGGCATGCCACCACTCCACTTCGGTCTGCGCGTGAGCTGCCGTCGCCGAGATGGCGAGCGCCGCCGAGGCGCCCAACAGGCTTGCACGATGCGTCATCATTTCTCTCCCATGTTCAGGCTGTTCCTGCCGGGGGCACGGCGTTCTCCCCGTCCCCGTGACCCCCGGTTATCGTTGTCACATGACGTTTTCATGTCAAACTGTTTATGTGCGACTATGCCCAGATCGCAAGCCTGTGCGCGCGACTTCGCGCCAAAACAAAAAACAACGCGCACAAACATCCCCCGACCCCCGCGCGATGGCATCGCGCACGAAAAAGCCCCGCCGGAAACCGGCGGGGCCCTGATGCAGCGTCACGATGACGCGGGCGATCACTCCATCGGAGCTTCTTCTTCGCCCATCATCGGCTCGTCGCTCATCTCGTTGATCATGGCGGCGATCTGCTCGCCGAGTTCCGGATCCTCGGCGGCGGCTTCGCCGATTTCGAGGTACTCGTCGAGCGTGATGTTCGGCGATTCCTCGATCGCGTCGATCATCGCCTCGTTGCCCTCGTCGACGAGCGCCTGCTGCTCTTCCTCGGACTCGACGGCCGCGAGGTCGGCGGCATAGGCGTCACGGATCTCGGCCACGTCGAGCGCGGCCTCCGCGAAGGCCTCGATCTGCTCATCGGTGTATTCCGCGTCCTGCGCGGTAGCCGGCAGCGCGGTGGCGAGAGCCAGGGCGGCGGCCGCGGTAGTGGTGGCGAGAGTCTTGGAAAAACGCATGAGATCTCCTTTGGTTTCACGAACCCGTCGATCCGGGATGTGCTAGACGTAGCCGCCCCGACCCGCAGCATCAACCGGTCCCGCCGCCGCGCCGCCAGATCGGCGGATTCTCGGCAGAATCATGCGAATAAGCGCCAAGCACACGGCGAAATGCCGCCAATTCAGAGAAACCTGTGGATCGGAAGATGCCCGATGAGCCACGAAACACCGCGCCGCAACGCGCGCGCGCCGGGCTCGTGCATCATCACCCCGGCAAGCCCGCCGCCGGACCAGCGCAGCTGCCGGCCATCGAGCACGAGGGCGTGGCTGCGCGCGGGGGCGGTATCATACGCGATTTCGGCCTCGAGCTCGGCCACGAGCTGCGGCGCGTTGAACAGCACCCCCATCTCGGTATTGAGGAAGGCCGAGCGCAGGTCGAAATTGAACGAGCCCACGAATCCGCGCGCCCCGTCCACGATCAGGATCTTGGAGTGCAGCATCTCGCCGCCCTGCCCCGGCGGCGCGCCCGGCGCGAATTCGTGGATCCTGACGCCCGCCGCCAGAAGCGGACGCCGGTACCGGCGATAGGCGCCGTGCACGACCATGTGGTTGGTCGCTGCGAGGCTGTTGGTGAGCACCCGCACCGCGACCCCGCGCCCGGCGAGGTCGCGTAGCCGCGCCAGCCCCTCGCGGCCGGGGACAAAATAGGGCGTCACGAGCGTGACGCAGTCGCGCGCCCCGTCCATCACGGCCTCGATCGCCTCGGGCATCCAGCGATCACGCCGGGTTCCGAGCGCCTTTTCGGGCGGATCGGCCACCACGCGCGCCGCGGCCGTCCAGGTCAGGCGCTCTTCGGGCAGGAACGCGGCCGGGGCGTCATCGGGCAGGGCCCTGGCGAGGTAGGCGCGCGCGCGCGGCGCCTCGGCCTCGGCATCGAGGGCGCGGCGAAAGCGCGGCAGATCGGACGCGTAATCGCGCCAGAGCGCCGAGATCGGCAGCGCGAGGCCGCTGTTCCAGTAGGCGTCGAACACCGTCTCCGCCCGGGTCAGCGCCGCGCCGAGCACGAGCAGATCGACATCGCGCCCGTCGCGCACCCGACCGCGCGCCGCGCCCAGATCCTCGTCGCCGATATTGCGCCCCCCGATCAGCCCGAGGCGCCCGTCTGCGAGCCACGCCTTGCAGTGCATGCGCCGGTTGAAGCGCACCACCCCCAGCACGAGCTCGATCCCCCGGCGCAGCGGCGAGCGCCGGTTGCGGATCGGGTTGAACAGCCGCACCTCGATGCGCGGATGGCCGTTGAGCGCGAGGTAACTCGGATCGAAGCCCTGCGCGTTGATATCGTCGAGAAGCAGCCGCACGCGCACGCCGCGATCGGCCGCGGCGATGAGTTCGCGCGCCATCAGCCGCCCGGTCATGTCGTCGCGCCAGATATAGTAGAGCATGTCGAGGCTGCGCCCCGCCGCCCGCGCCGAGCGCGCGCGCAGCGCGAAGGAGTCGGCATTTTCGGCGACGGCGCACAGCCCGCTGCGGCCGCGATTGGCGGCGGTGAGCGGGGCGACGGCGCGGTCTAGCGCGGTTTCTTCCGTCCCCGGCACCAGCGCACGCGACGGCGCCCCCCGCGCGCGCTTGGCAAAGCGGCCATAGGAGTAGAGCGCGATCGCCGAGGCCAGCACGAACAGCGCCGCCACGATCAGCATCCATACCAGCCAGGTCATGAGCGACGCCCGGTCAGGCGCCGGTGTGCGGCGATGCGCATTCCGTCTCCCTTCGCGCGCCCTCGCACGCGCACTGCCCGCACGCCCGCCCGCGCCCGCTCACCCGACGCGCGCCGCCGCGCGGTGCTCGTATCGGTGCCCCGCCCGGCGCGATTGCGGGCTCACGCGCTCAGCGCCGCGCCCTTGTCGCGCGCACGGATCCAGGCCTTCACCGGAAGGTGATCCGAGGCGACCCGGGCGAGCGGGGTGTCGTGGCTGCTCATCTCGATGACATCGGTCGCGGGGCAGGCCAGGATGCGATCCAGGGCGAGGAGCGGCCGGCGCGCCGGGAAGCTCTTGACGAGCGCACCGGGCGCATGCGGCATCAACGGCTCCAGCGAGGAGCGCCGCGTCAGCCGCCACTCGTTGAGATCGCCGGCCAGCAGCGTCGGCCGCGGCGGCGCCGCGGCCAGGACCTCGCTCAGCGCCAGCGCCTGCGCCAGCCGCGAGCGGCGCAGGAGTCCCAGATGCGCCGCCACCACGCGTAGGGGTTGCCCGGCGCGGATGACATCGATCATCACCGCGCCGCGGGGCTCGAGACCGGGCAGATCGATCTGCTCGACCCGCTCCACGTCGATGTTGCGCAGCAGCACCAGATTGCCGCGCCAGCCATGCGCGCGGCCGCGGCGCTCGAGCGGGACCGGCGCGAGCCCGGTGAGCGCGCGCACCGCGTCGAGATCGAGCACCCCGGCCATGTCCCCGAATCGCCGGTCCGCCTCCTGAAGGGCGACGATATCAGCGTCGATCTCGGCGAGCACGCTGGCGATCCGCGCCGGATCACGCCGGCCATCCGCGCCGACCCCCTTGTGCATGTTGTAGGAGGCGATGCGGAACGCGTCCGATGCGGGGCGCGGATCTGATCTGGCGCAGGTCATCGGGGCCGAAGATGGGCGCAAATCAGCGCGCGCGCAAGATCCTCGCCGCTCACCCGTCCGCCCCGCGCATCAGCCGGTTCGAGGCGGTCTCGATCTCGTCCTCGATCCGCGACATGAAGGTGTCGCGCGCCAGCCCGGCGGGGATCGGCGGCAGGAACTCCACCACCGCCCGCCCGGGCCGGCGGATGACCCCGCGCCGCGGCCAGAACACCCCCACATTCGTCGCCACGGGCACGCAGGGCTGGCCGAGCTCGGCATAGAGAATGCCGCTGCCGAGCTTGTAGGGCAGATAGCCGCCCGGCGCGACCCGGGTGCCCTGCGGATAGATGATGAGCTGGCCGGGGAGCGCGCGCCCGCGCTCGACATCCTCGATCATCTGGCGGATCGCCTGGCCGCGCTTGCCGCGATCGACCGAGATGCAGCCGATGCGCCGCGCATACCAGCCGAGGATCGGGGCGCGGTTGAGCTCGGTCTTCATGATGAATTTGGGTCGCGGCAGCACGCTGACGAGGATGATGATGTCGAAAAAGCTCTGATGCTTGGCCGCGACGAGGACCTCGCCCCGCGGCACCGGCCCGCGCACCTGCGAGTCGAGCCCCACCATCCAGCGCGCGCTCCAGCGCACCCAGCGGCACCAGGTGCGGATGCCGGCATAGGCGCCGCGGCGATCGAAGATGGCCCAGGGCGTGAAGAAGACGGCAAGGGCCGCCATCATGAAGTAGATCTGCCCCACGAAGACGAGCGAGCGCAGCCATTGTATCCCGTCGCGCATCCGCGAGCCCTCCCGAAATGCCCTGCGGCAATGCCAACTGGCCGCGCCCGGCGCAAGACCGCTTCGCCCCGGCATCGTCGAAAACCCGCGCCTTGTCGCGGCGGGGCCGACATGCTCAGATGGCGCGGGAAGGTCCGTTTTGCGCGAGGTATGGATGCGTCTGAGCTGCCCGAACTGCCATGCGCGCTACGCGGTGTCGGCGTCGATGATCCCGGCCGCGGGACGCGAGGTCGAGTGTTCTGCCTGTGGCCATGTCTGGTTCTTCGTCCCCGCAGAATCGCAGGGGACGGCCGAAGCCGCGCCAGCGCAGGATGCGCCGCCGGCCGTCGAGACCGAACCCGACGCCGCCCCCGACGACATTGACGCCGACGCCCCGATTCCCCCCGCGCATGAACGCATGGACCCGTCGGCGCTCGGCGTGCTGCGCGAGGAGGCGGCGCGCGAAACCTCAGCGCGCGCGGCCGAACGCGACGGGGCGGAGCCACCCGAGACAGCCGCCGCCCCCGGCGGCGATGGCGCCGCGATCACGCCGGGTCCGGCACAGCCGCGCGCGCCCTACCTCGCGACGCCGCAGCCGTCCGGCGGCGGCGATGCGCCGCGGCCGGATCGCAGCACCGCCGAAACCTCGCTGCGCCGCCAGGTGCGCGAGCGCGCCGCCGCGGAGGCCGCGACCCCGCCCGCCGCGCCGCGACGGGACGCGGGCGGGCGCGGTTTCGCCACCGGGCTCGGGCTGGTGATCGCGCTCGGGGCGCTCGGGGCACTTCTTTATGCCGGGTCGGACGAGATTGCCGCGGCCTGGCCGCCCGCCGAAGCGGCGCTCGGCGCCTATGTCGAGGCGGTAGATCAGGCACGTCTGTGGCTCGCAGCGCGGGCCGATGACTCGGCCGCCGCCCTGACCGAGCTGATCGCGCGGCTCGGCGGGTGAACGGCGACGCGCTCTAGAAGCGGTCGAGCAGCCGGCGCAGGTAGTCGAGTTCGATCTCGGGGCGGTCCTGCTCGCCGGAGCGGCGGCGGATCTCGTCGCGCAGCTCGCGCGAGCGCATGTCCCCGCCGCCATCGCGATCGAGCATCGGGTCATCCGTCTCGAGCCGGCCGAGGCGGCCCGTATCGCGGCCCAGCGGGTCGCGCTGACCCTCCTCGCCGAGCGCCTGGCCCTCCTCGGCGTCGCGGTCCGCGTCGCGCATCGCCTCGTCCATGCTGCGCATGCCGTCGCGCAGCGCGTCGAGCGCCTCGGCCTGGCGGTCGAGCGCGCGGCCCGGATCCCCGTCGCGCAGCGCCTCCTCGGCCCCGTCCATCTCGCGCTCCGCGCGCTCGAGCGACTCGCGCGTGGCATCGCCCTCCGGCGTTCCCTCGCCGGGCAGTTCGCGATTGCGCTGGCGGCCGAGTTCGTCGCGCAGCGTGCGCTGGCGATCGGCGAGGCTGTCCTCGCCGCCGCCGGGCTCGGCGCCGTCACCGGGCGCGCCGTCCTGATTCTCGCGGAAGGTATCGTCGGAAAGCTGCTGCTGGTCGCGCAGCGCCTCGCCGAGCTCCTCCATCGCCCCGCCCGCGCCGTCGCCCTGCCCGTCACCCTCGGCGACCTGCATGTTCTCCATCATCTCGGCGAGCATGCGCATCAGCTCCTCGGCCTCGGCCATGCGGCCCTCGCGCATCAATTCCTCGATCTCGTCGAGCATCTCGGCGAGCTGGTCGCCGCTGATCTCGGCGCCCTCGCCCTCGGCGCGCTCGGCGCCGTCCTCGCCGCCCTGCTCGGCAAGCTGGCGCATGTAGTCGTTCATCGCCTCGCGCAGCTCGTCCATGAGCTCGGAAATCTCATCGTCTTCGGCACCGCTGCGCATCGCCTCCTCGAGGCGTTCCTGCGCGCGGCTCAGCCGTTCGCGCGCATCGGCGAGATCGCCCTCCTCGAGCAGGATCGCGATATCCCACAGATCATCGGCAATGTCGTCGCGGTCGTCGCGCGCGAGCCCATCATCGCCCGTCGCCCCTTCGAGCTCGCGCAGCGCGGTGCGCATCATCAGATAGGCGCGCTCGTTGTCGAACACCTCATCCTCGCCGGCGCGATTCGTGACGGCGCGCATCATCCGCGCCACGCGCGGCGCGTTTTCCGTCGTCCAGAGCAGGTCGCGTCGCATTTCGATCACGGCGTCGGCCACCGGATCGAAGAAACGCCGCCCCGGCAGCGTCGCCTCGCGTTCGCGCGATTCGCCGACCTGGCCGGGCGCGTCCTCTGCGCTCAGCTGCACGCGCACGGGCATCCCCGCCCAGGGATGCTGCGAGAGATCCTCGATCAGCACCTCCTCGATCTCGGTGCGGTCGCCGGAGGGCAGCGGCAGGTTCACGCGCAGCGCATCGCGGTCCTGGGGCTCGGCGCTGAGGCCGTGGCGGCGTTCGACCGCGTCGAGATCGAGGGTGACCTCAGCCTCGGCGGCGGTGACGCCGTAATCGTCGAGCGCGCGCCAGGGAAGGCGCATCCGGCCACCCGATTCGCGCTCGATGGGTCCGGCGGTGCTGATGGAGGGGGGATCGTCCGGGATCGCTGTGATCTCCCAGGACCGCGCGCCAGGACCCTGCACGCTGACGCCGCCCGAGCGCTCGACATCGAAGGCGAACTCGGTGGCGTCGTCGTCGCTGCCGCGCTCGGCATCGTCGGTGCCGGAGACCGATTCGTCCACCGACAGCGTGTCGGTGCGCCCATAGAGCCGGATCGACACGCGGCTGCCCTCGGGCACGTCGAGGCGCGGGCGCTCGAGATCGTTGAGATAGATCGTCGGCTTGCCGGTGTAGGCGGGTGGCTGCACCCAGCCCTCCCAGCTCGGCCCGGACGCGCTGGCCGTGTCGGCGCTGCGGGTGGTCAGCTCGGTGACTTCGGTGACGCGCGCGGGCGCACCGAACAGAAACGCCAGCACCAGCGCCGTGAGCGCCACATAGCGCAGCGCGAGCGGGTCGCGATGCGCCAGCCGCAGATCGGGCGGCACCGCGCGGGCGGAAGCGGCCCGCGCGGCCATGCGCGCCTGGTGCGCCCGCCAGACCGCCCCCGCGGCCGGATCGGCCGCACCGATTGCCGGGCTGTCGGCGAGCGCGGTGAGCGGGCGGCCGGGCAGGCTCACATCGAGCCGGTCCAGCGCCTCCTCGTCGCGCGGCCAGCGAAACCGCCGCCCTCCGCGCCAGAGCCCGACCCCCACACCGAGTGCCGCAAGCCCGCCGACGGCCCAGACGAGCTCGATCGGCGCCGGGTCGTGCAGCCCGAAGCCCATCGCCGCGATCACCGCGAAGAGGATCGTCCAGACCGGCCAGAACGCATGCGTGATCCGCTCCGCCAGCAGCCCCCACCCGGTCAGCCGCAGCGGCCAGCGCAGGCGGCGGATCGTGGCGCGGATGGGGTTGTCATCGGTCATGCTGTCGTCCCGGTGCGGCCTAGAGCCATGGCGGGAGGGTATCGCGTCCGAGCATCTCGTCAAAGGTCGGCCGCGGGCGGATGACCGCGAATTGATCGCCGCGCACCATCACCTCGGGCACCAGCGGGCGCGAATTGTATTCCGAGGCCATCACCGCGCCGTAGGCCCCCGCCGAGCGGAAGGCGACCATGTCGCCGGCATCGAGGGGCGGCAACGGGCGCTGGCGCGCGAAGGTATCGCCCGATTCGCAAACCGGCCCGACCACGTCCACCGGCTCCATATCGGCGCCCGGCGCGGGCTCGGTGAGCGGGATGATATCGTGCCACGCGCCGTAGAGCGCCGGGCGCCCGAGATCGTTCATCGCGCTGTCGAGGATGAGGAAATCGCGCCCCGCGCCGATCTTGCGGTAGATCACCGACGACACCAGCAGCCCCGCATTGCCCGCGATGAGCCGCCCCGGCTCGATCTCGACGGTGCAGCCAAGATCCCCGACCGTGCGCTTGATGAGCGCGCCATACTCCGCCGGAAGCGGCGGCACCTCGTTGGAGGCGGTATAGGGGATACCGAGCCCGCCGCCGAGATCGAGCCGCTCGATCATGTGGCCGTCGGCGCGCAGCTCGCGCGTGAGATCGGCGATGCGGGAATAGGCGGCCTCGAAGGGGGCGAGCTCGGTGAGCTGGCTGCCGATATGCACATCGATGCCGCAGACGCGAATCCCCGGCAGGCGTGCGGCGGCGGCGTAGACGTGGCGCGCGCGCGCGATCGGGATGCCGAACTTGTCCTCCTTGCGGCCGGTGGCGATCTTGTCGTGGGTGCCCGCGTCGATGTCGGGATTGACGCGGATGGCGACCGGCGCTTCGGCGCCCAGCGCCGTTGCGACCTCGGAGAGCGCGGCGAGCTCAGGTTCCGATTCGACGTTGAACTGCCTGATGCCGCCCTCGAGGGCGAGCTGCATCTCGGCGCGGGTCTTGCCCACACCGGCGAACACGATCCGCTCCCCCGGCACCCCGGCGGCGCGCGCCCTGCGGTATTCGCCGCCCGAGACGACATCCATCCCCGCCCCGAGCTGCGCCAGGGTGCGCAGCACGGCGAGGTTGGAATTGGCCTTCATCGCGAAGCAGATCAGATGGTCGAGTCCGTCGAGCGCCGCCTCGAAGAGCTGGTAGTGGCGCGTCAGCGTCGCCGTGGAGTAGCAGTAGAACGGCGTGCCGACCTGCGAGGCGATGTCGGCGAGAGGGACGTCCTCGGCGTGAAGGATGCCGTCGCGGTAGATGAAGTGATCCATGCGCGTGCCCCTAGCAGAGCCGCCAAGCGGCACAATCGCGCATCACGTCGCGCCTCACGTCACTGGCCGCGTGCGCAGGAAAAGATAGAGCGGCAGCCCGCAGGAGACCCCGATCCCGAACGTCGCCGGGATCGCCAGAAGCCCGATCCAGTTGCGCCGCGTCGCGACCTCGGCGATGACCCACACCGTCAGCGCCACCGCCGCGACCGTGAGGTCCCACACCAGCCCCGAGGTCGCGAGATTGGCGTGCCAGGCATCCACCATGTCCATCAGCGACCAGCTGTTCTCGTTGAACCAGCCGATGAAGTAATACATCGGGTGAATCGTGCCCCAGACCGCGAGCGCGAGATAGAGCATCCGCAGCGGCGACATCACAGCGACCCCGAGACGCCGCCATACGCCCCCTCATGCGGCCGGTCTTCGGGCGGCTCGGGCGGGGCGTCGGCACCGCAGGCGGCAAGGATGGTCAGCGCGAGGACGCACATCGCGTATCTCATGGCAGTCGCTCCCTCCAGCGCGCGACCTGCGCGCGCACCTGTTCGGGGGCCGTGCCGCCATGGCTGGTGCGGCTGGCCACCGAGTTGTGTACCCCGAGCACACCGTAAACCCCCTCCGTGATGCCGGGATGGGCGGCGCGCATTTCCTCCAGCGTCAGGTCGGGCAGGTCGCGCCCCGACTCCTCGGCCCGGCGCACCAGCGTGCCGGTGACGTGATGCGCCTCGCGAAAGGGTAGCCCGGCGTCGCGCACCAGCCAGTCGGCGAGATCCGTGGCGGTGGAGAAGCCGCTCGCCGCGGCGGCCTCGAGCGCGTCGCG
>PUKW01000244.1 GCA_003550665.1 Paracoccaceae bacterium
AGTCGATCGCCAGCATGCTGATCTTCGTCGTCATCGGTGCGCCCTCCGCTTGGGTCCTCTGGAACCGTCATGGCATACGAGATGCCGCGGGTGGGGGCATCCACCGCATCAGTTCAATTTCTGCGCGACATGCGGGGTGACGCAGGCCTTGCGCAGGTCGGCGACGAAACCCGATCCGCTCCTCCGAACAGCGTTTGCTCGGCATACCAGCGAAGCGACCGCATCTCGTCGTCGTTCTCATTCTGAATATCGCGTAATGCATCGAGGAGCTTGCTGGCCTTGCTCTTGACGCCCTCGAGAGCGTCCCGTTCCCTTTGGCCCCCACCTTCGAGCGCAGGCGCTCGACGAAGGGCATTCAGGCCAGCACGTCATGCTCGGCATTGGCCAATGTCACTCGGGCCAATGGCGCCTCCTGCGGCGACCAGTCGCCCTCAATTCCACTGCCGCGGCCGGTGGCCATTGCGCCGGCTCCTCCGCTCCGGCATCCGCTCACCATCCCCGGCGCAACCCCTATGTCAATCGGTCGCCGCGCGGCATCCTGGATCAGCGCGCGCATAGGATCGTGCGACCCGCTCACGCGGCCGCAACGGCGGCCACGGTTGCGCCTCACCCTCGCTCCTGGCGACCCCGGCCTGCGAGAAAGCGCGATGGCCACCAGCCAGCCAGCGCGTGGCGCGACGTCAAGGGCGCGGCGCGGACTCGGGCACCACCCGGCGGGACACTACCATTTCGTAACTGGAACGCCGAAGCAGCCTGTCCACGACCCCACTTCCCGGTGAGTTCACGCAAATCAAAAGTTAAGATGCATCCGATCCGAGACTCCCGTTACCAGGAAGCGTACGCTATAAGACTCGCGCATAGGTTGTATTGGTGTCGAATCTCCAGTCCTCCCGTCGTCGGCCAATCCGTTTGGAGGTGAGCGAATGCACTGCGCCAACGTTCAGCCCGGGGAACGCATCGAGTGCGTGGATGCGAGCGGGCCGCGTCGACAAGTGCATGCGTGCAACATGGCGCACCCACAGGGTCGGGGTCGAAGCGCGCGGGACGGGTGGACGTCGCTCCCCGTGCGCGGCTGGAGTCAAGTGGGCACGCCGCTCATTCCGGATGGCGGTCTCCTGGTAAGGTGCGAACTCGATGATGCGCCCGGGTTCTGCGATCTCGCGAACTGCGCATTGCGCGAAAGCCATCTGTGTAAGCAGACTGCCCATCGCCGCGACGGACTGATCCGGCAATCGATCCATGGGCGGCTGGCGGGCTACGAAGATGTCAAAGCTGCCGACCGCCTCGCGCGCGATCGCGGAATGCCGCAGGTTGCCGGCGGCATGCGGTCGACGCGCCGGCGGCCGCCGCCTCGCAAATGGGCCGGTTCGAGGCCGAGACGCTGGCCCATGCCTGAGAACCGTGAAGCGCTGGCCGGTCTGAACGGGCAATGGATTAAGCGGTTCCATGGTCGCAAGGGGCTCAACTGCACCGTTATCAAAGCGGCAGTCATCGCAACCAGATTCTGCGCGCGCAGACGGTCACTTCGGTGATCGGCGAGGTCGATTCCGCCGAGCTGCGACCAGGCGTCAACAGGGTCCAGCAGGGCAAAGGCGCGGCGCTGCTGCCCCATGAAACAGGTGGTGAAGACGTCACCGCGCGCCAATTGAGCCCTCGCGGATATTGCCAGGGCTCGAGCGAGGCAGAGAGCGCATGAGCTGTCCTCCGTGCAACAACGACTGCCGACAAGGGCGGACCTGTCCAGCTCGTGTGCGCAAGGAGCTTCCGTTGCGGTGGCGATTGTCATGGGCTGCGCTGGTGCTGGCGCTCCTTGTATATGCTTGGTTGTGATAAACGGACATTCTCGAAATGGCGTGCCGTTCGAGGGCAATCTCGCCTGGCTTCGCTTGTTGATCAAGAATCTTGTCGTTGGCCCCGGGCGGGAGGTCCGCGAACCGCGGCGTCTTGCAGGTGCGACGGCCCCGTTCTCGCTCCGCCTCACCGGCCAGCATCGAGACGGTGAGGCGCGTCACGCCTAAGGCGTGCCTCCGGCAAGACATGCGGTGATGGCAACAGGACGGCGAAACGGCAAGCGTGACATCCAGTTCGGACCGGAGCGCACCAAAGCGCGAGCCGTCGCACCGCAGGTGCGCCTCCGGTGCAACGATTTGGACCCGAGTGCCGGCGGACTTCATCAGGGCGCGCTGCTACGAAAGCCCCGCGTTTCAGCCGCCGTATGCATGAACGCGACCGACCACATGCCGAAACCAAACAAAGCCCTTGCCCCTACGGCGCATCCATACACGCTCTGAGGACAACGGTCGCGGGACACCCTCGATCTGGCGTTGAAAGCGTTAGGTTGCTACAGCGCGACTGTGGTCACCGACCAGGATGCCGATAGATCCCGTCTCCGTGCGTTCGATCGCGCCCGCTTTTCCGGAATGGCCGGGCGCCCGGACCTGCCCCCAGTCGTGCCTCGGTCGTGACGAGACTCCCCGGGGGTCATTGTTGTCGGTTTCTCGCCGGGCAAGCGCGCCGGGCGCGGACCCCTTCGCCGCTCGATGGTTCCCCGCCTGCGCCCATTGCCCACGCAGCCGAACGATGGCACCCGGGGGGCAGACCGCGTCCGCCTTACGGGCGGCATTCGGGAAAGGGCAGGTCATGCGCAAGGGCATCCGGGCGGTCGACACGGCGACGATGCAACCTACCCTTTTCGAAAACCGGGATCGCGACGGGGCCGACGGGGCCGACGGGGCCGGCGCCACCGCGCCTATAGTGCCCCCGCGAAGCCTTTGGATGGAGGAGTTTGCACGATGAAACTACGTCTCGCGATCGCGTGCGCCTGCGTGGCGGCCCAGCCAGCGGCGGCGGAGAACCGCGCCTTTCTCATGGAAATGTCCACCGAGGGCGAGGATGCCGAGCTGGCCGCGGCGGGCGATCTTTCGAACGCCGCCGAAGCGCTGGAGGGGGCGGGCTTCGAGGTCGTTTCCGGTATGGACATGGAGATCGACGCGCTGCGCGCGGATCTGGAAAGCCTGATGACGGAGGAGGCGCCCGAACGCAGCGTCATCCTGCTCACGGGGCGGTTCGCGACCTCCGGCAGCTCCAGCTGGTACCTGCCCGGTGAGGCCGACGAGACCGATGAGGCCGAGGCGCCCTCGCTGGCCACGGTGGATGGCGAGGCGCTGTCGCTCGGCACGGTGTTGGAAATTGCCGGGCGGTCCCCGGGCGGGGCGGTGGTGCTGCTCGGCGCCGAGGCGGGCCCCGTCGAGGACACCGACGCCGCCCCTGAGGCCCCCGAGGCCCCCGACGCCGACGCGCCCGACGCGCTTGGCACCGGGCTCGTGCAGGGGCTGGGCATGATCGAGCCGCCGCAGGGTGTCACGGTGATCTCGGGCGAGATCGCGGACATTGTGCGCTTTGCCGAGGAGACGCTGGTGACGCCGGGGTTGAGCCTTCCCGCGATGCTCGAGGACGCCGAGGAGCTCGAGGCGCACGGGTTCCTGTCGCCGCTGCTCCCCTTCCTGCCCGAAGACGACGCGGCGCCGGAGCCCGAGGCCGCCCCCGATGAGCCGAGCCCCGAGGAAGAGGCCGCGGCGGCCGAGCGCGAAGTCTGGCAGGCCACGCAGGATACCGACACGATCGTCGCCTACGAGGCGTATCTGACGCGCTATCCCGACGGGGCGTTCGCCGACGAAGCCCGCGCCGCGATCGACGCGCTGGCCGATGATCCCGAACGCATGGAGGCGGCGCTCGGGCTCGGCGCCGCCGAGCGGCGGCAGGTCCAGCAGGATCTCACGACGCTGGACCATGACCCGCGCGGTGTCGACGGCGTCTTCGGCCCCGGATCGCGCGGCGCGATCAGCAACTGGCAGCAGGCGAACGGGTTCGAGCCGACCGGCTTCGTGAACGCCGAGCAGATTGCCGTGCTCGGCGAGATGGCCGCAACGCGTCGGGCCGAACTGGAAGAGGAAGAGCGCGAGGAGGCGCTCGCGCGCGAACGCGCGGACCGGGCGCACTGGGAAGACACCGGGCGCGGCCAGGACGAGGCCGGGCTGCGCGCCTATCTCGACCGTTTTCCCGACGGGCTGTTCTCGGATGTCGCGACCGCGCGCCTGACCGAAATCGATGCCGCCCGCGACCGCGAGGCCTGGGAGCGCGCGCAGGCCGAGGGCACCGAAGCCGCGTATCGTGGCTATCTCGAGGCGCATGAGCAGGGCGCCTTTGCCGACCGCGCCCGCGCTCGGCTGGCCGAGCTGGGCGAGGCCGATGCGCGGGCCGCCGACCAGGCCGCCTGGGACGCGGCGCAGCAGGCCGACACCGCCGGCGCCTATGCGGAGTATCTCGAAGCCTTCCCCGAGGGCGCGTTTTCCGAGCCCGCCGCCGGGCGGCTGGCCGAGCTCACCGAGACGGCACCGGATGATCCCGCCATGTCGGAAGACGAGGCGCGCGAGGCCGAGGCGGCGCTGGGTCTGGGAATGCTGGCGCGCAGCCTTGTCGAGACTCAGCTGCAGGCGCAGGGCTTCAGCCCCGGGCGGATCGACGGACAGTTCGATGGCAACACCCGCGGGGCGCTGCGGGGCTACCAGGAGGCGCGCGGGCTGCCTGTCACCGGCTACGTCGACCGCGAGACGCTCAACCGGATGATCGCAGACGGGCTGCCGCTGCCGCGCTGAGCCGGCCGTCACGTCGAGACTGGAGTGCTCCGTCGCGCCGCGGCAGGGCCGCGACGGGCCGTCGGCCGGTGCCGTCGGCCTTGAGCGCCCATCCCGTCGCCCGGTGCATGACCCCCGCAAGGGCGTGATGTCGAGGGCGTGCCGGTGTCGGGGTTGTGGATGTTCGACGTCGCCTCCCTTGGGGGGCAGCAGAGCGACCGGTTCAGGCGCAGCCGGATGACGCGCGCGTCGCCCCGGCTTCGTCCTGTCATCTCCCGATGAACGGTGCTGTCCGACGTGATCCGCCCGGTGATCAGCGACGGCACCTGTCGGGTCGCTGCCGTCCTCACTCTGCCGAGCAAATGCCCACCGTCGGCCGGGGATGAAGCCGTTTCAGGCACAGCTTGACCCGGGCCGCCGGGGACGTCAGCGTGGGCTTGCAGAAACGCGACCCGTCGACCCCGATGACACCGCAAATCCTGCACCCGAGGCCCAGATGACCAGCGACTCCCTGAACCAGCCGCTCGGCGCCAACGACATGCCGCGCTTCGGCGGGCATGTCAGCATGATGCGGTTGCCGGTTCAGGCCGATGCGTCGGGGCTGGATGCCTGCTTCATCGGCATCCCGATGGATATCGGGACATCGAACCGCCCCGGCACGCGGTTTGGTCCGCGCCAGATCCGCGCGGAATCCTGCATGCTCCGGCCTTACAACATGGCCACGGGCGCGGCGCCGTTCGAGCATCTGCAGGTTGCCGATATCGGCGATGTGGCGATCAACACCTATGATCTGAAGAAATCCGTCGACATCGTGACCGAGCATTACAGCGAGGTCCTGCGGCATGGGTGCGTCCCGCTCACGCTCGGTGGCGACCATACACTCACCTGGCCGGTGCTGCGGGCGGTGGCGGCGCGGCATGGGCCGGTCGCGCTGATTCACGTCGACGCGCATGCGGATATCAACGACGCGATGTTCGGCGAGGCGGTGGCGCATGGCACTCCCTTCCGGCGCGCCTGGCAGGATGGATTGTTGCAAAACGACAAGGTGTTCCAGATCGGGCTGCGCGGCACCGGTTATTCGCGGGAAGATTTCGACTGGTCCCGCGGGCAGGGCTGGACGGTCGTTCAGGCCGAGGAATGCTGGCACAAGTCGCTTGCTCCGCTGATCGCGGACATCCGGCAGCGGATCGGTGACACCCCGGTCTATCTCTCCTTCGATATCGACGCGCTCGACCCTGCCTTCGCGCCTGGGACGGGCACGGTCGAGATCGGCGGGCTGACAACCGTGCAAGCGCTTGAACTGGTGCGCGGTTGCGCCGGGCTCAACCTCGTCGGGGCCGATCTGGTCGAGGTATCGCCACCTTACGACACCACCGGCAACACCGCGCTGATCGGAGCGAACCTGCTCTACGAGATGCTTTGCGTGCTCCCCGGGGTTGCGCAGCGCAAGTGAATAGAACCAACTGGGAGACAATCATGATCATCAGCCGCAACCGAGGCATCAAGCGTCGTCGTTTTCTTTCCGGAACGGCGGCGACGGGGCTGGGTGTGCTGGCGGCGCCGGCAATCCTGCGCGCTGGGACGCAGGAGCTTACAGTCGCGACCTATGGCGGCTTTTTCCAGGACTCCTTCGATGAACACATCTTTCCGGATTTCGTCGAGCAGACCGGCATCGACGTGAACTCGGTCTCGGCACCCACGGGGGAGGCATGGCTGACCCAGCTGCGCCAGGCGGCGCGCGCGGGCGAGGCGCCTGCGGATGTGTCGATGATGGCGCAGGCCCCGCGTCTGCGCGGTGAGCAGGAGGAGCTTTGGGCGCAGCTCGACCGGTCCGCCGTGCCCAACGCAGACAATCTTCCGGACCACTTCGTGCACGGCTACGACGAGGACCGCTTCTACGGAGCCGGCGCGGTGTCGTGGTACATCACCCTGGTGACCAACACCGAGGTCTATCCCGACGCGCCGACCTCGTGGAACGCGTTGTGGGATCCCGAGAACGAGGACCGGCTCGGGCTGCTGGCGCTCGCTTCCAACTCGTTCCTGCTGGAGATCACCGCCAAGACACATTTCGGCGGGGACGACGACATTCTCGAGAGCGAAGAGGGCATCCTCGAGGTGATGGAAACGCTCGCCGAGCTGCGGGACAATGTGCGCCTGTGGTACCGCGACGAGGGTCAGTTCCAGCAGGCGCTGGAAAGCGGCGAGATCCCGATGGGTCAGTATTATCACGACGTCACCGGTCTCGCCGCCGCCGACGGGCAGCCGGTGCGATCCACCTTCCCCGACGAGGGGGCGGTGCTCGACAGCGGCTCCTGGGTGGTTACGCGGGCGTCGGAGCGGCTCGACGAAGCGCAGGTCTTTATCGACTACATGAGCCAGCCGGAGATTCAGGCGAAGCTGGCGCGTTACGTCGGCACCGCACCGACGGTGGACCGCGAATTGACCGACCTGACGAATGACGAGTTCGCCGCCGTGGCCAGCGACGATGAGCCGATCCTGCCGCGATACGAGCTCTATGTGGAGCGTGACGATTGGGTCAGCCAGCAGTGGTCCGAACGTGTGACCGGCGGCTGAACCATCGCGCAGGGGGCGGTTGGCTGGCCCCTGCAATTCAGGCAGGAACAGCGATGACGACCCTATCCCTGGACGGCCTCGGAAAGCGCTTTGGCAGCTTCACGGCCCTGGCCGATGTGACAGCGGACATTCCTTCGGGGGCGTTTGTATGCCTCCTGGGTCCGTCGGGCTGCGGCAAGACCACGCTTCTGCGGCTGATCGCGGGGCTCGAGCCGCCCAGTGACGGGCGGCTGCTCGTGGGCGGGACGGATCAGACACATACGCCGACCCACCGGCGCGATTTCGGCATGGTGTTTCAGTCGCTCGCGCTGTTCCCGCATCTCAGCGTGGCCGAGAATATCGCCTACCCGCTGACCATCCGCAACGTGCCGCGAGCGCGCCGGCGCCAGCGCACCGAGGAGTTGCTGGAACTCGTGCGCCTGCCCGGAATGGGGGCGCGGCGCATCCACCAGCTTTCCGGCGGGCAGCGTCAGCGGGTGGCCATCGCCCGGGGCCTGGCTATCGATCCCAGCGTCTTCCTTCTGGATGAGCCGCTCTCCGCGCTGGACGCCAATCTGCGCGAGCACATGCAGGTGGAGCTGCGCGAGCTTCAGCAACGCCTCGGCGTCACGACAATCCTGGTGACCCATGACCAGAAGGAGGCGTTGACGATGGCCGATATCGTCATCGTCATCAAGGACGGCCGGGTGCAGCAGATCGGACCGCCGATGGAGGTCTATCGCAACCCCGCCAATGCCTTCGTGGCCGGCTTCATCGGAACGTCCAATCTGCTTGCCTGCCGCCTGTCCGCGCAGGGCCAGCATGTGACGGTGGCGGAGCGCGAGATCGCCCTGACACCCGGTGACGTGGTTCAGGCGCAACCCGGCGGCGCGGCGGTCCTGTCCATACGCCCCGAGGATGTGGAACTTTCGCCCTCGGTCGGAGACTCAGACCTCCCCGCGACAGTCACCTTCATCCGGGACCTCGGCGAAAGCGTTCAGGTTAGCCTGGACTGCGGCGACCACACGCTTGTCGCCACCATGCCGCCGCGCGCGCGCCCGGACGCGCAGGTCGGCGCGCAGGTGGGGCTGCAATTCGCGTCCGGGCGCCGCGTTGTCCTGGCGCCATGAGCAGCAACAGCCTCCACGCCACGCCCGGCTGGCTGGCCCTGCTCCCCGCCGCGGTGCTGGCGGTGCTGTTCCTGGTGCCCTTCGGCATCATGGTCGGCGTGAGTTTCGCGCATCGTGCGCCGGGTGGGTTCTTCGAGCCGGGGTTCGATCTGACGAGCTATGCCCGGGTCTTCACGCCCTTCGTGGGGCGCGTGATCGTGACTTCCGTGACGCTCTCGGCGGCCGCGGCCACGATCTGCGTTGCGCTGGCGTTTCCCTTCGTGGTGTTTCTGACACAGCTCGGCCGCGCCGCGCAGACAGTCATCCTCGTCTTCCTGCTCGCGGTTCTGTCGCTGTCGGAGGTCATCATCGGCTTTTCGATCTCGACCCTGCTGTCGCAGACCGCCGGGATCGGCAATCTGCTCGTCTGGCTGGGGGTGATCGACGCGCCGCAGGCCTACACGCCGAGCCTCTTCGCGCTGCTGGTGGGGCTGTGTTACCTCGGGTTTCCGTACACCGTCCTGGTGCTCTACCCGCCGGTCGCGCGCATCGACCCCGAGCTGCCCGAAGCCGCCCGCGTCATGGGCGCATCGCCGGTGCGGATCTTCTTCACGGTGCTGCTTCCGATGCTGCGCAAGCCTTTGATCGGGGCGCTCATTCTCGTTTTCGTCTTCACGCTGGGCGCCTTCCTGTTGCCCCAGGTCCTGGGGCGGCCCGTGCACTGGACCTTGTCCGTCCACATCACCGACCAGGCGATCTTTCAATCCAACATGCCGTTCGCCGCGGCGATGGCCGTCATCCTGCTGCTGGTGTCGCTCGCGATGATCGGGGTGACCCTGCTGCTCGGCGGCCGCGAGAGGGGCGCGCGATGAGCCGGGGCGTGAAAGCATTCTATCTCGCGCTGATCATGGCAATGATGGCGGCGCCGCTTCTGGTGGTGGCCGGGGTTTCGCTCAACGCCAGCCAGTCGCTGCGCTTTCCGCCCCCCGAGATGTCGGTGCGGTGGTACGGCGCGCTGTTCGGGGAAAGCGACTGGCTGGCGGCCATGCGCAATTCGCTCATCATCGCGTCGGTATCCGGGCTGATCGCGGTCAGCGTGGCGCTGCCGATCGCGCTTCACCTCTGGTCACGCGGCAACTGGCTGGGGCGGGTGCTCTATACGCTCGGCGTGGCGCCCTTCATGCTGCCACCGGTGATCACGGCGCTTGGCTTCCTGGCCTTCTGGATCTCCGCAGACATGTATGGCCAGATGCCGGCCACCATCATCTCGCATGGCATATTTCTGGTAACGCTGCCGCTCGTGACGATATCGCTCGGGCTCCAGGGCATCGACCGTGAGCTGGTCGAGGCCGCGCGCACGATGGGGGCAACCCGCGGCCGCGTGATGCTGACCGTGATCCTGCCGCTCATCCTGCCCTACCTGATCTCGGGCTATGCCTTCGCCTTCGTGCTGAGCCTGAACGAGTACATCATCGCCTACATGGTGGCGGGTTTTACCGTCGAAACGCTGCCCATCAAGATATTCAACAGCCTGCGCTACGGTTACACGCCGATCATGGCCGTGATCTCGGTGATGTTCGTGGTCGCGGCGGTCGTCATCTTCGCGGTGATCGGCCGGTTCGGGGATCTGCCGCGCCTGCTGGGTGCGGAGCGTGCGCGCGGCGACTAGAGCAGGTTGCGCGCAGCTGGGTTTACGCGCCGCTATCCGGCGGCGGGAGCGGTCGAAAATCCGCGACCTGCGTGCTGAGCTTCGCGGCATCGACCTGCGCCGCGGTCGCCGTGTCGGCGATCAGAAACGCGGGTCCAGTCCCCGCCCGCGCGAGTGCCGCGCCGTCCGGCCCCACGATCGCCGAACCACCCGAATACACGAGATCGCCTTCGGCGCCGCAGTAATTCGCATAGGCAATCGACACCGCCATCTCGGCGGCCCGCGCCGGCACGAGCAGATCGGGGACATGGGTGAAGGGGAGCATGTTCGCGGTGGGCACCACGATCAGGTCCGCACCGGCACTGCGCAGCGCGCGAACATGCTCCGCGAACTCCACATCGTAGCAGATCAGCAGCCCGATCACGTGCTCCTCGAAGGCGAAGAGGCGATACCGCTCGCCGCGCGCGAACTGGGCCGCTTCCGCCGCCCCGAACAGCTGTCGCTTGCGGTAATGCGCCAACATGCGGCCCCGCGCATCGAGCGCGATGGCCGTGTTGTAGACCGACCCTCCCGAACGCTCCGGCAGTCCCACGACGAGGCCGCACCCGCTTGCTCGGCAGAGCTGCGACAGCTGCTCACACCATGCGCCCCCGAGCGGCTGCGCAAGGTCGCCATGCCTGCGGCAGTTGTAACCCGGCAGGAACAATTCGGGCGCAACCAGCATTGCCGCCCCGCCCGCCGCGGCGGCCCCCAGCGCGGCCTCCAGCGCTGCAAGCGCGCCGTCTGCGTCGCCCGACGGGGACTGTGCCTGTAGGATTGCGAGTTTCATGCAAATCTTCCCCTGTCAGCCCCCGACTTGATATCTGCTGCGGGGCCGCCGATCCACAGGGATGCGACGGACGGGCGACCGGGATCCGCGTCAACCAGCCCGGCGTGGCGCTGCGCTCACCTTTGCGCCGCCAGTGCCCATCGGCGCGGCGTCTCGAAGTGCCCTGTCACCCGCGCGCTGCACGGGGTCACGGTGCCCGACCTCCATGGCGGACG
>PUKW01000149.1 GCA_003550665.1 Paracoccaceae bacterium
CGAACCTACGATCAACTCTGGGCAGCCGTCGGCCAGGTCTGCGACCTGTTCTCAGACGAGGAGTGCTACAACTTCTTCAAGGCAGCAGGCTATGAGGCCGATTAACCGCGACACGCTCTAGAGCATGTCGCGCAAAAAGGCGGGACCGGTTTTGCGCTCCACGGACATGCGATTTCAGAGGGTTAGAGCGCGGCGCGTGACTGCGAATGAACGCGACGCGCTCTAGGACTATTCGGCGGCCTTGTCGGCGCTCGCGGCTTCGGCCTCGATCTCGGCGGCGCGCTTTTCGACCTGTTCGACGATGTGCTCGATCATCTGCTCGTTCGACAGCTTGTGGCTCTGCTTGCCGGCGAGATACACCATGCCCGAGCCCGCGCCGCCGCCGGTGAAGCCGACATCCGTCATCAGCGCCTCTCCGGGGCCGTTCACCACGCAGCCGATGATCGACAGGCTCATCGGCGTCTTGATATGCCCGAGCCGCTCCTCGAGCGCCTGCACGGTGCTGATTACATCGAAGCCCTGGCGCGCGCAGGACGGGCAGGAGATGATGTTGACCCCGCGGTGACGCAGGCCGAGCGACTTGAGGATCTCGTAGCCCACGCGCACCTCTTCGACCGGGTCGGCCGACAGCGACACCCGCAGCGTGTCGCCGATCCCCATCCACAACAGATTGCCAAGCCCGATCGCGGACTTGATCGTCCCCGACATCAGCCCACCCGCCTCGGTGATGCCCAGATGGATCGGCGCATCCGTCGCGTCGGCGAGACCCTGATAGGCGGCCGCGGCGAGGAACACGTCCGAGGCCTTCACGCTGATCTTGAACTCGTGAAAGTCGTTCTCCTCGAGGATGCGGATATGCTCGAGCCCCGACTCGATCATCGCCTCCGGGCAGGGCTCGGCGTATTTCTCCAGCAGATGCCGCTCCAGCGAGCCCGCATTGACCCCGATGCGGATCGAGCAGCCGTGATCCTTCGCCGCGCGGATCACCTCGCGGATGCGGTCCTGACTGCCGATATTGCCCGGGTTGATGCGCAGGCAGGCGGCGCCGGCCTCGGCGGCCTCGATGGCGCGCTTGTAGTGGAAATGGATGTCGGCAACGATCGGCACCGGGCTCTCGCGGCAGATCTCGTGCAGCGCGCGGGTCGTGGCCTCATCGGGCGCCGAAACGCGTACGATGTCGGCGCCCGCCTCTGCGCAGGCCTCGATCTGCGCAAGCGTGGCGCGCACATCAGTGCCGTCGGTATTGGTCATCGTCTGCACGGTGATCGGGGCATCGCCGCCCACGGGCACCGATCCGACATGGATGCGCCGCGATCTGCGCCGGTCGATATTGCGCCACGGGCGAATGGGGTTGTGCGTCATCGCGCTGGGTCCCTGTTGGCTGCGTCGCGCGACAACCTAGCCACCGCGCCGCGACGCGGCAATGGCCGCGCCGCTCAATCCTCGGCCGATGCGATGGCGACGGCCTCGCGCAGATCCGGATTGCTCTCGGGATCCGCTGCGGCGAGGTCTCGCGTGAGCGACTCGGCCGACAGGGCCAGGTTGTCGACGACCTGCGCGCCGGAGGCGACGGGGCCGTAGGTCTCCTCGCCGATCACGAAGTAGACCGCCCCCGAATTGCCCACGCGCAGCCGCGCCGGCTCCTCGGTCTGCGGCACGCTGTAGGTTTCGCCCTCCGAAAGGGTGCGCTCCATCAGGATCGTGCCATCCGCGCCGGTCACGCGCATCCAGGCCGGGCTCACCGCCAGGATCTCGACGCCCGGGGCGGAGTCCTCGACGACCTGCACATCGCCGCTGTCGCCATCACCCGACTCCGCCTCGACACCGCGCAGCCGGTCGGCTACCGATTCGGCAACCGCCTCGGCCACCGACAGCTCCGCCCCGGCATCGCTGTCGGGCGACACGCTGGCCATGCGCCCGCCGCGCCCGACCAGATCGCGCGCATCGGCCACCGAGGCGGTCCGCTCCGGGCTGTCCGGGCTGCTCGCGCCGGCATGGGGGTTGATCGTGGCGATCGGACCATCGCGCGACGTCATCACCGGCGCCTCGAGCGCCTGCGGGCGATAGAGCCGATCGAAGGCGTCCGCGCCCGGCATCGTCAGCTCGGCCTCCGAGGCGCCGCCCGCGAAATCGCCGAAAGCCGGCGCGGCGTCGAGCTGCGCGACGACGTCGGGGCTGCGATCCGTCGGCGCGATCTGCACGCGCTGGATCTCCTGCAGGACCGTCCAGCCACCGTAGCCCAGCGCCCCGATCAGCGCCACCAGCACCGTGATCGACCCGATCGCCGCCGGCTCGATCCGGCTCAGCAGCGACTCGCGCGGGGGGATGAAATTGATCGCCGGGTTGGCGAGCGGATCCGGCGCGTCGGAGCGGATCGGGCGCGCCTCGCCGGCCTTCTGGCTTGCCGAGAGCGACATGCCGTCGCTGACGGAAAATCCGGACTCGTCGCAAAAGCGCGCGAAGGTCCATTCAGGGTCGAGCCCCAGATAGCGCGCGTAGGAGCGCACATAGCCGGCGATGAACCCCTGCGACTCGAACTGATCGATGTCGCAGTCCTCGATCGCGGCAATATAATTGGCCCGGATCTTGAGCTCGCGCTGAACGTCGAGCAGCGACTTGCCCAGCGTGGCGCGTTCACCCCGCATGATGTCGCCGAGACGCAGATCATAATCATCAAAGCTCATGGGCTCGTCCTGATCATGCGCCGAAGGATGCGCCTTGCGCCCGATCATTCATCTCGCCTTTCTCGTTTACGCCGCCGCCAGAAGGCCGCTGCGCCCGCGACTCACACCCACCAATCGCGCTCAGGTTACCAGAAGCGGCGGCGATTGAAAGCGCCCGCGCACCGTCACGCCGACATCTCGGCGCGGTTCAGCGCACAATGTGACCAGAGTGTGTCCATGGCGCTCACGAGCGTGTCGATCATCGGACCGTCATGCACGGGCGAGGGCGTGAAGCGCAGCCGCTCGGTGCCGCGCGGCACGGTGGGATAGTTGATCGGCTGCACATAGATCCCGAAATCCTCGAGCAGCATGTCGGAAATCGCCTTGCAGTGCACCGGATCGCCGACATGCACGGGCACGATGTGGCTGCCGTGGTCGATGATCGGCAGCCCGAGCCCCTTGAGCCGCATCTTGAGCACCCGCGCCTGCTCCTGGTGGCGATCGCGCAGCGCCTGATCGGTCTTGAGATGGCGCACGGACGCAGCCGCCCCGGCCGCCATCGCCGGCGGCAGCGAGGTCGTGAAGATGAAGCCCGGCGCGTAGGAGCGAATCGCGTCGCAGAGCTTTGCCCCGGCCGCGATATAGCCGCCCATGACGCCATAAGCCTTGGCCAGCGTGCCGTTGATGATGTCGACGCGCCCCATCAGCCCGTCGCGTTCGGCCAAGCCGGCGCCGCGGGGGCCGTACATGCCCACGGCATGAACCTCGTCCATGTAGGTCAGCGCCCCGAATTCCGCGGCAAGGTCGCAAATCTCGGCGATCGGGCCAAAATCCCCATCCATCGAATAGATCGACTCGAAGGCGATCAGCTTCGGCGCGGCGGGATCGTCGGCCTCGAGCAGCTCGCGCAGATGCGCCACGTCGTTATGGCGAAACACCCGCTTGCGCCCGCCATTGCGCCGGATCCCCTCGATCATCGAGGCGTGGTTGAGTTCGTCGGAATAGATGATCAGCCCGTCGAAGAGCCGCGGCAGGGTCGAGAGCGTCGCGTCATTGGCGATGTAGGCCGAGGTGAACAGAAGCGCGGCTTCCTTGCCGTGCAGATCGGCCAGTTCGGCCTCGAGCCGCTTGTGATGGATCGTCGTGCCCGAAATGTTGCGCGTGCCGCCCGAGCCGGCACCGGTCGCCGCGAGGGCGTCCTGCATCGCCGCGAGCACCGCGGGGTGCTGGCCCATGCCGAGATAGTCATTGCCGCACCACACCGTGATCTCGCGCGCGCTGCCATCGGGATGGCACCAGGTGGCGCGCGGAAAGGCGCCGCATTTGCGCTCGACATCGATGAAGGTGCGGTAACGCCCCTCCTCATGCAGCCGGGTCAGCGCGGTTTCGATGGCGGCAGTGTAGTTCACGTCAGGTCTCCCCAGGCTGCTGGCGCGTCGGGCCTCGAGCCCCTAGATAATCCATTCGCCGCGGCTTTGGAACCGTTACAAAACGCCGCTGCCCGGATTTGCAGCACCCGGCGCCGCGCGCTCTGGACACCCGGCGCGCGGCTGATACGCTCCGGCTCAAGCATAGCGACAGGAGCCTCATCATGCCCACCACTCCGGCGCTCGACCCGGTTCTCGCGCAGATCGACACGACGCTGCCCGATGCGCTCGAGCGGCTGCAGGCACTCCTGCGCATCCCGTCGATCTCGACGGACCCGGCCTACAAGGCCGAGTGCGACCGCGCCGCGGACTGGCTCGTGGCGGATCTCGCGAGCCTCGGGCTGCGGGCCGACAAGCGTGCGACGGCGGGCCACCCGATGGTGATGGCCCATGGCGCCGGGCCGGGGCCGCATGTTCTGTTCTATGGCCATTACGACGTCCAGCCGGTCGATCCGCTCGAGCTGTGGGACCGCGACCCGTTCGACCCCGCCGTCGAGGACACGCCGGCGGGCAAGGTGATCCGCGGGCGCGGCGCGGCCGATGACAAGGGCCAGCTGATGACCTTCATCGAGGCCTGCCGGGCCTGGGTGGCGGTGCACGGGGCGCTGCCGGTGAAAGTGTCGGTGATGCTCGAGGGCGAGGAGGAGTCCGGCTCGCCGTCGCTGGTGCCGTTCATGCGCGACAACGCCGCGGAGCTCACCGCCGACCTTGCGCTGATCTGCGATACCGGCATGTTCGACCGCAAGACCCCCGCGATCACCACGATGCTGCGTGGGCTGCTGGGCGAGGAACTCGTGGTGACGGGGCCGTCGAAGGACCTGCATTCGGGAATGTTCGGCGGCCCGGCGATGAACCCGATACGCGCGCTGTCGAAGGTGCTCGCCGGGCTGCACGACTCCGAGGGGCGGGTGACGCTGCCGGGCTTCTATGACGGCGTGCCCGAGATTTCCGACGAGGTGCGCGCGCAATGGGAGGCGCTCGGCTTCGATGCGCAGGCCTTCCTCGGCTCGGTGGGGCTGTCGCAGCCCGCTGGCGAGGGCGGGCGCAGCGCGCTCGAGATGCTGTGGTCGCGCCCGACCTGCGAGATCAACGGCATCGGCGGCGGCTACCAGGGGGACGGCTTCAAGACCGTGCTGCCGGCGCAGGCGCGCGCCAAGGTCAGCTTCCGCCTCGTCGGCGACCAGGACCCGCTCGCGATCCGCGAGACCTTCCGCCAGTATGTCCGCGACACCCTTCCGCCCGATTGCAGCGTCGAGTTTTCCGACCACGGCGCCTCCCCGGCGAGCCGGATGTCCATCGACCACCCCGCGTTTGAGCAGGCGCGCCGCGCGCTGTCGGATGAGTGGCCGCGCCCGGCCGCCTTCGTGGGCTCGGGCGGCTCGATCCCCATCGCGGGGCATTTCAAGCGCGAGCTCGGCATGGACGCGATGCTGATCGGTTTCGGCCGCGACGACGATCAGCTCCACTCCCCGAACGAGAAATACGACCTCGACGCCTTCCACAAGGGCACACGCAGCTGGGCGCGGGTGCTCGCGGCGATGGCGCAGTAGCGCGCGCGCCGGGGCCCCGGCTGCAAGGCACGGGGCGCGGGACCCGCCGAGCGGGGCGGTCATCGGCACACGCGTCGCCCCGACAGGGCGCCGAGCGGCGAAGCCCTGCGCATGGCGTCGCAAGAGCCGGCGCGCGCAACCCCGGCCGCATCACGGCACCGCGACGCCCTCCTGCCCCTGCCGGCGCCACATCTCCGCATAAGCCCCGCCCGCGGCGAGCAGTTCAGGATGCGTGCCCTGCTCGCGCACCACGCCGCTGTCGAGCACCACGATGCGGTCGGCGTCGATCACCGTCGAGAGCCTGTGCGCAATGGTGATGACGCTGCGCCCCTGCCCCAGCCGGCGCAGCGCCTCGAGTATGTCCTGCTCGGTGCCGGTATCCAGCGCGCTCGTCGCCTCGTCGAGCAGCAGGATCGGCGGATCCTTCAGAAGGGTCCGAGCGATGCCGACGCGCTGTTTCTCGCCACCCGACAGCTTGAGCCCGCGCTCCCCGACCTTCGTGTCATAACCCTCGGGCAAGGAGGTTATGAAATCGTGAATGCGCGCGGCCTTCGCGGCGGCCTCGATCTCGGCGCGGGTCGCCTCGGCGCGGCCATAGGCGATGTTGTAGAAGATCGTGTCGTTGAAAAGCACGGTGTCCTGCGGCACCACGCCGATGGCGGCGTGCAGGCTGTCCTGGGTGACGTCGCGCAGATCCTGCCCGTCGATGCGGATCGCGCCCTCGCTCACGTCGTAGAAGCGAAACAGGAGCCGCCCGATGGTGGATTTGCCCGACCCGGACGGCCCCACCAGCGCCACCGTCTCGCCGGGTGCGACGCGCAGATCGATGCCGCGCAGGATCGGCCGCGCGGGCTCGTAGCCAAAGCTCACCCGCTCGAACACCACCTCCCCGCGCGTCACCCGCAAGGGGCGCGCATCGGGCGCATCCTCGACATCGGCGGGGGTCTCGAGCAGGTCGAACATCTGCCCCATATCCACCAGCGCCTGCCGGATCTCGCGGTACACCGTGCCCAGGAACCCGAGCGGCGTGGTGATCTGGATCATGTAGGCATTGACCATCACGAAATCGCCCACCGTCAGATCGCCGCGCTCCACCCCGATCGCGGCCATCACCATCACGGTCACCAACCCCGCCGTGATGATCACCGCCTGGCCGAAATTGAGAAAGGCGAGCGAAACCCCCGTCTTGACGGCGGCGGTCTCGTAGCCGGCCATGGCGCCGTCATAGCGCGCCGCCTCGCGGCCCTCGGCGCCGAAATATTTCACCGTCTCGAAATTGAGCAGGCTGTCGATGGCCTTCTGGTTGGCGTCGGTGTCCTGGGCGTTCATCTCGCGGCGGATGCGCACCCGCCACTCGGTGACCTTGAAGGTGAACCAGACATAAAGCCCGATCGTGGCCATCACCACGACGAGATAGGAGACATCGAACAGCACGAAGAGCACACCGCCGATCAGCATCAGCTCGAGCGCGAGCGGCACGATCGAGAACAGCAGGAACCGCAGCAGGAAATCGACGCCCTTCACCCCGCGCTCGATGATGCGCGACAGCCCGCCGGTCTGGCGGCCGATGTGAAAGCGCAGGCTGAGCCGGTGGATATGACGGAAGGTCTCGAGCGCGATGCGGCGCAGCGCGCGCTGGCCGACGCGGGCGAACAGCGCGTCGCGCAGCTGCTGAAACCCCGAATTCATCAGCCGCGCCATGCCGTAGGCCACGGTCAGCCCCACAGCCCCGATGGCCAGCATCCAGGCCGAGCCCTCCGCATCGCCGCCGAGGACATCGACGGCCGCCTTGTAAAAGAACGGCGTCGCCACCGCGATCAGCTTGGCGAGCACCAGCGCTGCGAGCGATACCACGACACGCTTGCGCACCCAGGGCGCATCCTTGGGCCACAGATAGGGGGCCACGCGGCGCACGGTGCGTATATTGCCGCGCCGCTCGGCGGCATCGCTGATGGCGGCCTGCGCCTCGGTGTCACTGCTCTGGTCGGCGTCGGCGCGCGCGCTCATGCTGGCTCCCTTGCTGGCCCCGTCACATAGCGGCGCGGCCGGACCCGCGCCAGCCGGGGATCAGGGCAGCGCCTCGATTTCGTCGCGCGCGATCTCGGGGATGTCGAAGACCTGGCCGGGGTAGATCAGGTCGGGATCGCGGATCTGCTCGCGGTTTTCCTCGAAGACCTGAACATAGAGAATGCCGCGGCCGTAATTGCTTCGCGATATGCCCCACAACGTATAGCCCGGCTGCACGGTCACCACCCCGCTGCGCGCATGGCCGTCCGCATCGGGACGCAGCCGCGCGATCTGCTCGGGCGACTCGCGCTGGAACGGGGTCTCGAAGCGCGACTCGACGGCGCCGCCGGCATCGATCTGGTCGACGCGCAGCGAATAGATTCCGGGGTCGATATCGGGCAGCTCGGCGCGCCAGTTGCCGTCGGGCGCCATCGGCGCCATCGAGATTTCATGGTCGTCGATATAGATGCGCACCGTCGCGGGATCGGACCCCGCGCCGCGGCCGGCGAGCGCCACGTCGCCCTCGGACCCGTAAGAGATCGCGTCGACGACAATGTTGTCCATCACCTGCGGCGCGTCGCCGGGCGCCGTGTCGTGCATCACCCGGATGCCGTCCTCGGAGGCGACGAAGAGCGCGGGCGGCGCGGGTTCGGCGAGGGGCTCGGAGGTCTCCGGTGCGGCTGCGCGGCGCGACGCCTCCGCAGCCTGCGCGCCCGACGGGGCATCCGCTTCGGTCGCCGGGGTCGACGCCGCACGCCGCTCCTCGGGCGCGTGCTCGTCGGCGCGCGGTCGTACGGCGCGGCCCGGGGTATCCCCGGCGTCTGCCGCCTGCCCGGCCTCGGGCGTCTGCATCGGCACGGCGGTCTGCTCGGAAGTCGGGGACGGGGCGGCCCCGGTATCGGCACGCACCTGCCGCGGGGCGACGATCACCGTGTCATGCGCGGCAAGCCGCGTGCCGCCGGCGTCCTGTGCCTGCAACTCCATCGCCCGGGGCTGATCGCTGGGCGCAAGGGAAAACATCGCGACGAAGTTGCCCTGCCCGTCGGCCACGGTCTGCGCGGCCGGTTCGCCCTCGATCGTCACCGCCACATCCACCCCCGGATCCGCGCGGCCGGCGACGAGGGTGCTGCCATCGGGACTCACGCGCACGAGGTCGAATTCCGGCGGCTCGGGCGCGGCGGAAGCGCCGGGCGCGGGGTCATCGGCCGCATCCGCGGCTGCCTCGGGAGCGGACTCCGCCTGCGCGGCGTCGGAGCCGGCCTGCGCATCGGGCGCGTCCGGAGATTCCTGCGCGATGTCGGGCGCCGCCCCCGGCATGGAGCCGGGCGAAACGAAGAGAAACGCCGCGCCGCCGACCCCGGCAACCACGGCACCCGCCGTCAGCAGCTTTGCCGCCGCTGTGAGCCCCTTCGCGCCCGCCATTGGTCTTCGCCCCCGGTGATGGACGCGCGCCGTTGCGCCCGCCCGCAGTTTCCCGTTAACCTAGATAGCAATTCCTGCCGCCAACACAAGGCGATGCCTCCATGAGCCGACCGATCAAGGCCGTCTGTGTCTTTTGTGGCGCGCGCGATGGCGCCCGCTCAAGCTACCGGGAGAGCGCGCAGGCGATGGGCGCGATGCTGGCGCGGCGGGGCTGGCGGCTGGTTTTCGGCGCCGGGGATGTCGGCCTCATGGGCGAGGTCGCGCGCGCCGCGCATGCCGCCGGGGCGGAGACCTTCGGCGTCATCCCGGCGCATCTCGTGGGCAAGGAACGCCCCAGCGCACGGCTCGGCACCCGGGTCGTCACCGAGACGATGCATGAGCGCAAGAAGGTCATGTTCATGAACTCCGACGCGGTCGTCGTCCTGCCCGGCGGGGCGGGCTCGCTCGACGAGTTCTTCGAGGTGCTCACCTGGCGCCAGCTCGGCCTGCACGACAAGCCGATCCTGCTGCTCGACATCGACGGCTACTGGGCACCGCTCGCCGCGCTGATCGACAATGTCGTCGCCGAGGGTTTCGCGGAAGACAGTCTGCGCGGCTATTTCACGCTCGTGGACGACGTCGCGGCCCTCGACTCGGCGCTGCGCGCGGCGCTGGACTGACGCAGGCTGGCGGCGGTGTAGATCACCAGCGCGGTCCAGATCAACGCGAAGGCCAGCGCCTGCCAGAGCCCGAAAGGCTCGCGAAACAGGAGGGTTGCGACGAAGAATTGCAGCGTCGGATTAAGATACTGCACGAGCCCGATGGTCGCGTAGGTGGCGCGCTTGGAGGCGAAGGAAAACAGGATCAGCGGCCCCGCCGTGAGCGGCCCCGACGCCATCAGGAGCAGCGTATCGCGCGTATCGGCCCCGAACACCGCGCCGGTCCCGAACGGCGCCCAGCCGAGCGCATGCACCCCCCACAGCCAGACCAGCGCGAGCGGCGCGAGCAGGAGCATCTCGGTGGCGACCGACACGACGGGTCCCGCCGCGATCCAGCGCTTCACGAGCCCGTAGCCGCCAAAGGTCAGCGCGATGGCCAGCGACACCCAGGGCGCGACCCCGAGCCCCCATGTCAGCAGCGCCACGGCGACCCCCGCGAGCCCCACAGCGCCCCATTTCACCGGCGCATGACGCTCGCCGAGCACGATCGCGCCGAGTGCGACCGCAACCAGCGGAAAGATGTAGTAGCCAAGGCTCGCCTCCACCGCGCGCTCGGTCTGCACCGACCAGATGAAGAAGAACCAGTTTGCGGAGATGAACAGCCCCGCCGCGAGCGCGAGCGCCGCGCTGCGCCCTGCGCCGAGAACGCGCCCGATCTCGCCGAGCCGCCCCTGCAGCCACAGCACACCCCCGAAAAACACCAGCGACCACAGGGTGCGATGCGCCAGCACTTCGAGCGGCGGCACATGGTCGAGCAGCTTGTAGTAGATCGCCGACAAGCCCCAGATCGTGCAGGCCACCACCATCGCCGCGACCCCGCGCGCGCCCTCGCTCATCGCGTCCCTCCGTTTGCGCGCACGGTGCCGGGCACGCCGGGCGGCCACAAGCGAAAACCCCCGCGCCGGCGGCGCGGGGGTCGGATCGTCGCGATGGCGGGCCAGATCAGGCCTTGGCGAGCCGCGCGGCCACGTCTTCCCAGTTGACGAGATTGTCGAGGAAGTTCTGCAGATAGGCTGGGCGCTTGTTGCGAAAATCGATGTAGTAGCTGTGCTCCCACACGTCGCAGCCCAGAAGCGCGGTCTGCCCGAAGCACAGCGGGTTGACGCCGTTCTCGGTCTTGGTGACCTTCAGGCTGCCATCCTTGTCCTTCACGAGCCAGGCCCAGCCCGACCCGAACTGCCCCGCCCCGGCGGC
>PUKW01000097.1 GCA_003550665.1 Paracoccaceae bacterium
GCGATGGCGGCCTGGGTCTATTTCATGCTCTACGTGATTTCGCTCGTCGCAGTGCTGGCGCTCCTCGCGCTTGCGGGGGTCGGCTTCGAGCCCGCGCTCATCTTCGCGATCTCGGCGCTGACGACGACGGGCCCGCTCGCCGGGGTCGCCGGGGAGGGGCCGTTGCTCTACGGGGATCTGGGCGATGCGGCGCGGGTCGTTCTGGCGGCGGCGATGATCCTCGGCCGGCTCGAGATCCTGGCGCTGATCGCGCTCGTCCTGCCCGAGTCGTGGCGTGGCTGAGTTGCATCGCGCCGGCGGGATCGTTGTTTTGGGGTGGAAACCCGCCCCCGGGCACCCCATAATTTTATTGCGCCCGCAAAATGCGCTCCGAGCGTGCATTCCAGAAGAACAAAGGTAAAAAACCATGGCCAGTGACAAGCAGAACCTGCAGGACGCCTTCCTCAACCATGTCCGCAAGAACAAGGTGCCGGTGACGGTGTTCCTGATCAACGGGGTGAAGCTGCAGGGCGTCATCACCTGGTTCGACAATTTCTGTGTGCTGCTGCGGCGCGACGGACAGTCGCAGCTCGTCTACAAGCACGCGATCTCGACCATCATGCCGGGCCAGTCCATCCAGCTCTACGAAGGGGACGGCTGAGTCCGTTGGGCATCGCGGTCGAAGACCTTTCCGGTGAGGGCGGCGGGCGCAGCACGCGCGCGCTGGTGCTGCACCCCGATATCCGTGATCAGTCCGAGCGCCGCGATCCCGCGCGCGCGCTCGAGGAGGCCGTCGCGCTCGCCGCGGCGCTGCCGCGCATCGAGATCGTCGGCGCCGAGATCGTGCCGCTGCCGCGCGCGCAGCCGGGCAAGCTCTTCGGCTCCGGCAAGCTCGCCGAGATCGGCGCGCGCATAAACGCCGAGGATATCGAGCTCGTGCTCGTCGATGGCCCCGTCACCCCGGTGCAGCAGCGCAATCTCGAGCGCGAATGGGGCGCCAAGCTGCTCGACCGCACCGGGCTCATTCTCGAGATCTTCGCCGAGCGCGCCCAGACCAGCGAGGGCGAGCTTCAGGTCGAGCTCGCCGCGCTGGCCTATCAGCGCACCCGGCTGGTGCGCGCCTGGACCCATCTCGAGCGTCAGCGCGGCGGGCTCGGCTTCGTCGGCGGCCCCGGCGAGACCCAGATCGAGGCCGACCGGCGCGCCATCGACGACCAGATCGTGCGCCTGCGCCGCCGGCTCGAGAAGGTGCGCCGGACCCGTGGCCTGCACCGCGACGCGCGCCGCAAGGTTCCGTTTCCCGTCGTCGCGTTGGTGGGCTACACGAACGCCGGCAAGTCCACGCTCTTCAACAGGCTCACCGGCGCCTCCGTGATGGCCGAGGACATGCTCTTCGCGACGCTCGACCCGACGATGCGCGGCGTCGAGCTTGCGGGCGGGCGCAAGGTGATCCTGTCGGATACGGTGGGCTTCATCTCGGAGCTGCCGACGCAGCTCGTCGCTGCCTTCCGCGCCACGCTCGAGGAGGTGCTCGAGGCCGATCTGATCGTGCATGTGCGCGACATCGCGCATCCCGAGAGCGAGGAGCAGGCCGAGGATGTGCGCGCCATCCTCGCCGATCTCGGCGTGCGCGACACGACGCCGGTGCTCGAGCTGTGGAACAAGATCGATCTTGTCCCCGAGGCCGAGCGCGACGCCCTCGCGACCCGCGCGGCGCGCCTCGACCACGTGATGACGCTCTCGGCGCAGCGCGGTGACGGGGTGGCAGAGGTGGCCGAGCGCATCGCCGCGCAGCTCGAGGAGGAAAAGACCGAGCGCTGGCTGCATGTCGGCTTTTCCGATGGCAGGCGCCGCGCCTGGCTGCATGAGCAGGGCGTCGTCGAGGAGGAGCGCCAGGGCGAGGACGCGTTCCACCTGCGCGTGCGCTGGACGGCGCGCCAGGAGAAGCGTTTTCGCGAATTGTGATGGAGCCTGCCATGTCCCCGAGTGATCCCACCACCCTTTCGGCCGGCACGCTGTCGAGCGCGCTGGCCGCTGGGGAGCTCTCCGCCGCCGCGCTGATGGAGGCGACACTGGCGCGCATCAACGCGGTCAACCCGGCGCTCAACGCGATCGTGTCGCTGCGCCCGCGCGCCGAGCTGATGGCCGAGGCGGAGGCCGCCGATGCCGCGCCGCGCCGCGGCTGGCTGCACGGCATCCCGATGGCCGTGAAGGACCTTGCCGATACGGCGGGGCTGCGCACGACCTATGGTTCGCCGCTCTTTGCCGATCACGTCCCCGAGGCCGATGATCCCTTCGTCGCCCGGCTGCGCGCGGCCGGTGCGATCATCGTCGGCAAGACCAACGTGCCGGAATGGGGCCTCGGCTCGCACAGCTTCAACCCTGTGCATGGCGCGACCGTCAATGCCTTCGATCCCGCGCGCTCGGCGGGCGGCTCCTCGGGCGGGGCGGCGGTGGCCCTCGCGGCGCGGATGCTGAGCGTGGCGGATGGGTCGGACATGATGGGCTCGCTGCGCAACCCGGCGGCGTGGAACGATGTTTACGGCCTGCGCCCGAGCTGGGGGCTGGTGCCGGGCAAGCCCGACGGCGATCTGTTCCTGCATCAGCTCGCCACCGACGGGCCGATGGCGCGCAATCCGCGCGATCTGGCGGGGCTGCTCGACGTGATGGCTGGGCCGCACCCCTCGCATCCGCTCTCGCGCGCGGCGCAGGGGCGTTTCTCGGATGCGCTGGAGGCGCCGATATCGGGCGCGCGGATCGGCTGGATCGGGGATTGGGGCGGGTCTTACCCGCTCGAGGACGGGGTCGCGGCGCTGTGCGAGTCGGCGCTGGACGGGTTCGGATCCGCCGGCTGCCATGTCGAGCCGGTGGTGCCGGAGTTCGACACCGCGGCGCTCTGGCAGTCCTGGCTGACGCTGCGCGCCTTCGCGGTGTCCAACAAGCTCGCCGCGATCCATGCCGACCCGGAGCGACGCGCGCTACTCAAGCCCGAGGCGATCTGGGAGGCCGAGCAGGGTCTGGGCCTGTCGGCGCGCGATGTGCATCTGGCGAGCGTGGTGCGGTCGGACTGGTATCGCGCGCTCATGGCGCTGTTTTCGCGCTATGACGCGCTCGCGCTGCCGAGTGCGCAGTGCTTTGCCTTCCCCGTCGAGTGGCGCTGGCCCGAGACGCTGGCGGGACGGGCGATGGATACCTATCATCGCTGGATGGAGGTCGTGGTTCCGGCGTCGCTTGTCGGGGTGCCCGCGATCAGCGTGCCGGCCGGCTTCGATACGCGCGGCCTCGCGATGGGGGTGCAGCTGATCGGGCCGCCGGGGGGCGATGCGGGGGTCTTGCGGCTGGCCGAGGCCGGGGTGCGGCGCGATCGCGGGGGGATATGGGGCGGATAGCGTTTCATTTCGGCCTGCACTGCACCGATGAGGACAGCCTTGTGCGGTGCCTGCTCAAGAACCGCGACACGCTGGTGCGCGAGGGGATCGCGGTGCCGGGTCCGGGCCGGTACCGGCCGCTGATCCGCAAGGCGCTCGAAACCCTGCAGGGCGCGCCGGCGCCGCCCGAGACCGAGCGCGAGATGCTCGCGAGCATCGTCGATCAGGACAACGCGACGCGGCTCGTGCTGTCGTCGGAGTCGTTTCTGTGCCCGCCGCAGGGCGCGCTGGGCAAGGGCATGCTCTACCCCATGGCCGAGGAGAAGACGCCCTGGTTCGACCGGCTCTTCCCCGGCTCGCAGAGCGCCTATTTCCTCGCGATCCGCAACCTCGCCAGCATGCTGCCGATGCTGCTGGCGCGCCCGAACGCGCCGTCCTATGGGGCGCTCGTGACCGAGACCGATCCGCTGCGGTTGAGCTGGGCGGATCTCGTGCGGCGCATCCGCGATGCCAATCCCGAAATCCCGCTCACTGTGTGGTGCGACGAGGATACGCCGCTGATCTGGCCGGAGGTGCTGCGCCGGGTCTGCGGGCACTCCCCCGAGACGCGGCTCGACCATCTCGATGACCGGCTCGCGACGCTGCTAAGCGAGGAGGGGCTGCGCCAGCTTCACGCCCATCTCGCGGCCCACCCGCCAAGCGACGAAACCGCCCGTCGCGAGGCGGTCTCGGCGTTTCTCGAGCGTTTCGCCCGCCCGGAGGCGCTGCAGGTCAAGGTCGATGTGCCGGGCTGGACCGAGGCGCATATCGCGGCGCTCGACGAGCGCTACGAGGCCGACATCAAGGCGATCGCCGCGATGGACGGCGTCGAGTTCATCCGCCCCTGAGCGTCAGCCCCGCTCGCGTGCGAGCGCCTGCATCGCCTCGCGAAACTGCGCGATCTGGGTGTAGCCATGCCGCGCGGCGGCCTCGATCATCGTGTCGGGGTCGAGGGTTCCGGCCCGCGCGAGCCCCCACACGATCGAGCTGCGGTTGCCCGAGGCGCAATAGGCCAGCACCGGTCCAGACGCCGCGTCGAGTGCCGCGCCCTGCGCATCGACATGCTCTTTCGACAGCTCGCTGCCGGCGAAGGGGTTGTCGACGAAGCGCAACCCGGCCGCCTCGGCGGCGGCGCGGATCGCGGCGCATTGCTGCTCGGGGCCGACCTCGCCGTCGGGGCGGTTGCAGATCACCGTGGTGTAGCCCGCCGCCTTGATGGCGGGTATGTCCTCGGGGGTGATCTGCGGCGAGACGGCGTAGTCGTCGCTGAGCGGTCGGATATCCATGCTCTCTCCTCAGGCTGCGGCCATGCGGTCGATCCCCTTGCGCACGGGGGGTGCGGCCAGCATACCCGCGAGCATCGCGATCAGGAAGACCAGACCGCCGAGCCCGCCATAGCTGATCGAGGCGATGGCCGGACCCGGGCACAGCCCCACGATGCCCCAGCCCGCCCCGAACAGCACCGAGCCGATCACCAGGTTGTGCCCGAGCCGCGGGTCGGGCTTGCCGGGAAGATCGGTGCCGAGCGCCGAGCGCGCGCGCCGGTTGGCGAATTGCCAGGCGATCGCCATCGGGATGATCGCGCCGCCGAGAACGAAGGCCAGCGTCGGGTCCCAGTCGCCGAACACGTCGAGCCAGCCCTGCACCTTGTCGGTGTTGGTCATCCCCGACACCAGCAGCCCCGCGCCGAAGATCCCGCCGGCGATGAATGCGAACAGATTGCGATACATCAGATCACCCCCAGAAGATGCTTCAACAGCACCACCGAGATGCCGCCCGCGAGCAGGTAGAACACCGTCGCCACGATCCCGCGCAGCGAAAACCGCGAGATCCCGCACACGCCGTGACCCGAGGTGCAGCCATTGGCCAGCCGCGTGCCCAGCCCCACCAGCAGCCCGCCGGCGATGATCGCCGCGAAGTTGCCGGTGATGTTGGTGTCGGTTCCGGTGAAGGCCGGCACCAGGAGCACCATCACCGCCGGCACCGCCACGAGTCCGGCGAGGAAGGCGACGCGCTCGCCCGCATTGCCCCAGCCCGAGCGGTCCGCGAGCCCGCCGATCAGCCCGCTCGCCCCCATGATGCGCCCGTTGACGAGCAGAAACACCGCCGCCGCGACGCCGATCATCAGCCCGCCCGCGAGGCCGAGTATCCAGTCCGTTTCGATCATTCCGTCACTCCGCTGATTGCCGCCAGGCCGGCGGCCGGTCCCGATGCGCGAGACATAGCGACTCCCGAACATATTTCAAGTTATGAATGTTATTGTCTGACAGCGCCGCGCACTGCACAGTTTCCTCCGGAGTTGATCCCGATCAAGGGCGCGCGACCGCGGCGCTGTTTGAGTGGCGGGATCGTGGAGGGGAGGCAAGATGGCGACGCTGGAGGAACGCAAGACGCAGCTGATGGCCCGGCTCGGGGAACTCGATACGCGGCTGCACGGCATCGAGGCGGAGCTCGATTCGCATGCCGAGCGCGACTGGGACGATCTCGCGACCGAGCGCGAGTTCGACGAAGCGCTGGAGGATCTCGGGCAGGCCGGGATGCGCGAGATCCGCATGATCCGGGCGGCTCTCGCGCGGATCCGGGAAGGCGAGTACGGCTTTTGCACCCGCTGCGGCGCCGAAATCCTGCCCGCCCGGCTCGACACGCTGCCGCACACGCCGCTGTGCCGGCATTGCGCGGCCGAGCTGGCCTGACTCACTCCACGGTGACGGATTTCGCGAGGTTGCGCGGCTGATCGACGTCGGTGCCCTTGGCGACGGCGGTGTGATAGGCCAGAAGCTGCGCGGGCACCGCATAGACGATGGGCGCCAGGATCGCCGGGACCGCCGGCATCGTCAGCGTGCGCCAGCAGCCATCCCCGCCCGCGGCGATGCCCTCGGCGTCGGAGACGAGGATCACCCGCCCCTCGCGCGCCATCACCTCCTGCATGTTCGACACCGTCTTGTCGAACAGCCCGTCATGCGGCGCCATCACCACCACCGGCACGCTCTGGTCGATGAGCGCGATGGGGCCGTGCTTGAGCTCGCCGGCGGGATAGCCCGCCGCATGGATATAGCTGATTTCCTTGAGCTTCAGCGCCCCTTCGAGCGCGAGCGGAAACATCGTCCCGCGCCCCAGAAACAGCACGTCGCGCGCGCCCGACAGCGCCTGCGCCGCGGCGCGGAAGTCGCCGTCATGTCCGAGCGCCTGATTGACGAAGCCGGGCAGGTTGCGCAGATCGGCCAGATGCGCGGCATAATCCGCCGCCGAAAGCCGGCCGCGATCCGCCCCGGCCTTGAGCGCCATCATCAACAGCACCGCGAGCTGGCAGGTGAACGCCTTGGTCGAGGCCACGCCGATCTCGGCGCCGGCATGGATTCCGATCGCGATGCCGCTCTCGCGCGCGATCGAACTCGTCGGCACATTGACCACCGACAGCGTGCGCGCCACCCGCCCCTCGCAGTAGCGCAGCGCGGCGAGCGTGTCGGCCGTCTCGCCGGATTGGCTGACGAACACCGCCCAGCTTTCGGGCGACAGGACCGGGTCGCGGTAGCGGAATTCGGAGGCGATATCGACATCGACGGGCAGCCCCGCGACCTTCTCGAACCAGTATTTCGCCACGCTGCAGGCATAGAAGGCCGTGCCGCAGCCCACCAGCGTGAGCCGGTCGCAGTCGGCGAAGTCGAGCTCGCCGGGCAGCGCGACATGGCTGTCATCGGCGGCGAGGTAGTGGTTCACGAGATCGCCGAGGATGGCGGGCTGCTCCATGATCTCCTTGGCCATGAAATGCCGGTGCCCGGCTTTGTCCACGCGCGCCGCTTCGACGGAGATCTTCGTTACCGGGCGGTTGGCACGCCGGCCGGCGGAGTCGAATATCTCCACCCCGGCGCGCGTGATCACGGCCCAGTCGCCCTCCTCGAGATAGGTCAGCCGGTCGGTGAGCGGCGCGAGCGCGATGGCGTCCGAGCCCACGAACATCGCCCCTTCGCCATGCCCGATCGCCAGCGGCGAGCCCTTGCGCGCCGCGATCATCAGATCCTCCTCGCCCTCGAAGAGCAGGCACAGCGCGAAGGCGCCCTCAAGCCGCGCCAGCGTCGCCGCCGCCGCGTCGCGCGGCGCGTAGCCTTGCTCGAGGTAGTGATGCGCCAGCAGCGCGATGGTTTCGGTGTCGGTGCCGGTCGTGGCCGCATGCCCCGCCTCGGCGAGTTCGGCCCGCAGGGTGCGGAAATTCTCGATGATGCCGTTATGGACCACGGCGACGCGACCGGCGCGGTGCGGATGCGCATTTTCCAGGGTCGGTGCACCATGCGTGGCCCAGCGGGTGTGCCCGATTCCGGCCTTGCCGCGCAGCGGCTCGTGCACCAGCGCGTCCGAGAGATTGACAAGCTTGCCCACCGCGCGGCGCCGGTCGAGCCGGCCGCCATCGAGCGTGGCGATGCCGGCGCTGTCATAGCCGCGATACTCGAGCCGCCCGAGGGCCTCGAGAATGATCGGCGCTGCCTCATGGGTGCCCAGCACCCCGACGATTCCGCACATCTCAGTTCTCCTTGCCCGCGGCCGCGCGCAGCCGTGCCATCAGCTTGCGCGCGAAGCCCGGCTTGTTGTCCTGGCGCGCCCGCGCCACGGCGAGCGCGCCGTCGGGCACGTCGCGCGTGATCACCGAGCCCGATCCCGTCATCGCCTCCGCGCCGACGCGCACCGGTGCGACCAGCATCGTGTCCGAGCCGATGAACGCCCCCGCGCCGATCTCGGTGCGGTGCTTGGATACGCCGTCATAGTTGCAGGTCACGGTGCCCGCCCCGATATTGGCGCCCGCGCCGAGATGCGCGTCGCCGACATAGCTGAGATGGTTGACCTTGGCGCCCTTCTCGAGCGCGGCGTTCTTGATCTCGACGAAATTGCCCACGCGGGCGGTGGCGCCGATGCGCGCGCCGGGGCGCAGCCGCGCCTGCGGCCCGATCACGGCGCCGGGGCCAATGGTGCAGCCCTCGAGATGCGAGAAGCCGCGGATGCGCGCGCCCGCCGCCACGGAGACGCCGGGTCCGAAGATGACATGCGGCTCGATCTCGACATCGGCGGCGAGCGCCGTGTCATGGGCCAGATACACCGTCTCGGGGGCGGTCATCGTCACCCCTGCGTCGAGGGCGGCGGCGCGCGCGCGGGCCTGGAAGGCGGCCTCGGCGGCGGCGAGCTGGGCGCGGGTGTTCACGCCGAGGGTCTCGGCCTCGTCGCAGGTCACCACCCCGGCCGAGAGTCCGTCGGCGCGCGCCAGGGCGATGATGTCGGTGAGGTAATACTCCCCGGCGGCGTTGTCGTTGCCCGCCGCGCGCGCAAGGCGCATCAGCGTCGCGGCGTCGGCGCAGATCACCCCGCTGTTGCACAGCGTGATGCCGCGCTCGGCCGCGGTGGCGTCCTTGAACTCCACGATCCGCTCGAGGCGCTCGCCGTCCATCACGAGCCGGCCGTAGCGGCCCGGATCGGCCGCCTCGAAGCCCAGCACCACAATGTCGTGATCCGCCCGCGCCGCCGCCATCGCCGCCAGCGTCTGCGGGCGGATCAGCGGCGTGTCGCCGTAAAGCACGATCGCATCGCCCGCGAAGCCGTCGAGCATCGGCGCGGCCTGCAGCGCGGCATGGGCGGTGCCGAGCTGCTCGTGCTGCAGCACGACCTCGGCGCCCGGGGCGGCGTCGCGCGCGGCCGCCGAGACCGCCTCTGCCCCGTGCCCGGCCACGACGACGACGCGCTCCGGCGCGAGCCCCGCGCCCGAGCGGATCGCATGCGCGAGCAGCGGCGCGCCCCCGAGCGGATGCAGCACCTTGGGCCGCTCGGAACGCATCCGTGTGCCGGCGCCTGCGGCGAGGACAATCAGGGCGGTGGGCATCGGGCGGGCTTTCCTCGCGCGGCGGGGTGGTCTATGGCAGCATCGAAATACCCGTCCGGTTTATCAAGTGCTGCGGCCGGGGCAAGGGCGGCGCCGGTCAAAAGACGTGTCGGCCCGTAACACGCAGGACAGAATGCAACTTCGGGGCGATCAATGGCGATGGTGATCTTCGATCTCGACGGCACGCTGGCCGACACCAGCGGCGATCTCGTCGCCGCGGCGAATGCCGTCTTTGCCGAGGCGGGCCATCGCGCGCCGCTCGATCCGGTCGCGGATGCGGCGACGGCCTTTGCGGGCGGGGGCGCGATGCTGCGGCTGGGTCATGAGCGGCTCGGCCTGGTGGCGGATGCGGCGCGCCTTGAGGCAGGCTATGCGGCGCTTCTGGACCATTACGAGGCCGCGATCGCGCGCCATACCCGGCTCTACCCCGGCGTCGAGGCCGCGCTGGAGCGGCTCGCGGCGGCGGGGCATGCGCTCGGGGTGTGCACCAACAAGCCGACGCCGCTGGCCGAGCGCCTGCTGGCCGAGCTGGGCCTGCGCGCGCGTTTCGGCGCACTTGTGGGCGCGGGCTGCCTGCCGGTGCGCAAGCCCGACGCCGAGCCCTACCGCGAGACGCTGCGCCGGCTCGGGGCGGCGGGGCCGTCGATGCTCGTCGGCGATACCGTGACCGACCGCGACACCGCCCGCGCCGCCGGGGTGCCCGTGGCGCTGGTGGGATTCGGTCCGCTCGGGGCGGGGATCGCGGATCTCGCCCCGGATGCGATCCTCGATCACTATGACGGGCTCGACGCCGTGGTGGCGCGCCTGATCTGACCGCCCCGTCAGCTTGACCGGCCCCGCCCCTGCGCGTAGCACTTGGGCAGGGAGGAGCCGTGATGTTCACCGCGTCGATGCCGTTCGATCTGGGCGAGGATGTCGCCGCGCTGCGCGAGATGGTGCAGCGTTGGGCGCAGGAGCGGCTGGGGCCCATGGCCGCCGCGATCGACCGCGACAATCTCTTCCCGCCCGAACTCTGGCGCGAGATGGGCGCGCTCGGGCTTCTGGGCATCACCGTCGAGGAGGCAGATGGTGGCGCCGGGATGGGCTATCTCGCGCACTGCGTCGCCATCGAGGAGATCGCGCGCGACTCGGCGAGCGTGGCGCTGTCTTTTGGTGCCCATTCCAATCTCTGCGTCAACCAGATCCGGCTGAACGGCACTGCCGCGCAGAAGGCGCGCTACCTTCCCGGGCTGATCTCGGGCGAAGCGGTCGGCGCGCTCGCGATGTCGGAGGCGGGGGCGGGCAGCGACGTGGTGAGCATGTCGCTGCGCGCCGAGCGCAAGGGCGATGTCTACCTGCTCAACGGGACGAAATACTGGATCACCAACGGCCCCGTGGCCGACACGCTTGTCGTCTATGCCAAGACCGACCCGGAGGCGGGCTCGAAAGGCATCACCGCCTTCATCGTCGAGCGCGGCACGCCGGGCTTTTCGGCGAGCGCGCATTTCGACAAGCTCGGCATGCGCGGCTCGGACACCGGCGAGCTGATCTTCGAGAACGCCGAGGTGCCGGCGGCGAACGTGCTCGGCGCCGAGGGCGGCGGCGTGCGGGTGCTGATGTCGGGGCTCGACTATGAGCGCGTGGTGCTCTCGGGCATCGGCACCGGGATCATGGCCGCCTGCCTCGACGAGATCATGCCCTACATGGCCGAGCGCA
>PUKW01000251.1 GCA_003550665.1 Paracoccaceae bacterium
ATCACGATGCAGATCACGCTGATGGCGCTCGCCGTCGCGGTGATCGGGGGGGTCGGGCTTGCGGTGCTGTTCACGCAGTCGCGGCTGGTGGAGATGTCGTTCTACCCCTATGCCGTGATCCTGCAGGTCACGCCGATCGTGGCGATCGCGCCGCTGATCTTCGTCTATGTCGACAGCCACATCGTGGGGCTGCTGATCTGCGCGTGGCTGGTGGCGTTCTTTCCGGTGCTGTCGAACACGACGCTCGGGCTCAACTCCGCCGATCACAACCTTCAGGACATGTTCCGCATCTACGGGGCCACGCGCTGGCAGACGCTGCGGTATCTGCGGCTGCCCTCGGCGCTGCCCTATTTCCTCGGCGGGCTGCGCATCGCGGGCGGGCTCGCGCTCATCGGCGCGGTGGTCGCGGAATATGTCGCGGGCACGGGCGGCAGCGGCGCCGGGCTCGCCTTTCGCATCCTCGAGGCGAGTTACCGGCTCAACGTGCCGCGCATGTTCGCCGCGCTGATCCTGATCGCGGTGACCGGGGTGGTGATCTTCGTGGTGCTCAGCTTCATCAGCCACATGCTGCTGCGCAAGTGGCACGAGAGCGCGATCAAGCGCGAGACATGACGGATTTTCGCACCCTTCCCGACGCCGCGCGGCTGCGTCTCGACAATGTTACCCTGCCCGGCTGCCTCGCCGGGCAGGCGGGCGAGACCGTGCGCGGATCGCTCACCATCGCCGAAGGGCGCATCGCCGAGCCCGCCGAGGGCGACACCGCGGTGGACATGGCCGGCGCCATGGTGCTGCCTGCCTTCATCGACATGCACACCCATCTCGACAAGGGCCATATCTGGCCGCGCGCGTCCAACCCCGATGGCAGCTTCGACGGCGCGCTGAGCACGGTGGCCGCCGATCGCGAGGCCAACTGGTCGGCCGCGGATGTGCGCAAGCGGATGGATTTCGCGCTGCGCTGCGCCCATGCCCACGGCACCCGCGCGATCCGTACCCATCTCGACAGCCTGCCGCCGCAGGATACGATCACCTGGCCGGTGTTTCGCGAGCTGCGCGAGGAATGGGCCGGGCGCATCGCGCTGCAGGGCGCGTGCCTTGCCGGCGCCGACCGCATCGAGCTCGACGGCGCGTTTCGGGGCACCGCCGATCTGGTGGCCGAAGCGGGCGGCGTGCTCGGCATGGTGAGCTATCCGCTGCCCGATCTCGCCGAGCGGCTGCGCGCCTTCCTGCGCCTCGCGGCCGAGCGCGGGCTCGAGGTCGATTTCCATGTCGACGAGACGCTGGACCCGGCCGCCGAAACGCTGCGGCTGATCGCCGAGACGGTGCTGGCCGAGCGCTTCGACGCCCCTGTAACCGTGGGCCATTGCTGCTCGCTCGCCGCGCAGGAGACGGCGCGGGCGGGTGACACGCTCGACCTTGTCGCACGGGCCGGGCTCAACGTCGTCAGCCTGCCGATGTGCAATCTCTACCTGCAGGACCGGCATCCGGGCCGCACCCCGCGGATGCGCGGCGTCACGCTGGTCCACGAGATGCGCGCGCGCGGCATCAATGTGAGCTTCGCCTCCGACAACACCCGCGATCCGTTCTATGCCTACGGCGATCTCGACATGCTCGAAGTGCTGCGCGAGGCCACGCGGATCGGCCATCTCGACCACTCCGCGCCCGACTGGGTGCAAAGCGTGCTCGCCAACCCGGCGCGGGCCTGCGGCTTTGCGGTGCCATCGCTCGCGACAGGGGCGCCGGCGGACCTCGTGATCTTTCGCGCGCGCAATTTCAACGAGCTGTTCTCGAGGCCGCAGGCGGATCGTATCGTGCTGCGTGACGGGCGCGCCATCGACCGCGCCCTGCCCGATCATTCCGAGCTCGACGACCTCATCGCGGGCTGACCATTCAGGACCAGGCGGCCATCATGCGGGTCGGCGTCGATCCGGCCCAGGCCGCGCAGATGCGCCTCGACCTCCCTGCGAAAGAACAGCCCCGTGGGGGATTGCGGCAGCGCGCGCATGTCGAAGCCCGCGAGGCCCGGCATCACCCCGCCGCCGATCTCCTGCCCGGCCCAACGCTCGCCGAAGCCGCCGAGGGCGAGATAGGACACGGTGGCGATGCGGATCGGCTCGCGGCGGGCGCAGAGCGGCTCGCCACCGAGCTCCACATCGCGCGGCCGCGCCGAGGCTGCGTCGGCGCCGGGATCGATGCGATAGCGCAGCGCGGCGGAAAAATGCACGAAACCGCGCCCGATGAAGCGGTCGGTCGCCAGAGTTTCCTCAGGTCGCAGCACCCGGCGCGCATTCGAGCACAGGATATCGGCGAGCTCCTCCGGGGCCGCATCGACGATATAGACCTCGTCGGGATACGGCATCACCTCGAAGAAATGCCGGTAGCTCACCGGCCCGACGGGCAACCCCGACAGCAGGCTGCCGCCCGTCAGCATCGCAAGATCGGGGGCCCGGCCTGTGAGCGCCGCCACCCGCGCGACCACCGCATCGGTGAACAGGTTGGCCACCCCGCATTCGCCGCCATAACGCGTGCGCTGCGTGACATCCCAGTCGAGCCCGGCGATGTCGTTTTCAAAGATCGTCTCCGACAGCGCGGTATCGACCTCGTCGAAGAGCGGGCGGATATGGTCGTCAAACAGCACCGTGTCGTGATCGTCACGCGCATCGATCGGGTGCAGCCGGGCATCGGCGAAAGCCGGCGGCGTGCCTTCGAGCGTGACTTCGCCGAGGAACTTTCCATTGGCCTCGGCCTGCATGATCGGCACCGCGCCGATGCGGTTCTCGGGCTCGAAACCATGCTCGTTGAGCCGGGTATGCGTGTGCGCGCCGAGCAGGGTGACGGGTGCCGTGCTGTGGACATCGGCGCAGGCGGCGACAGCGAAATCGGCCTCGCCGAGATCGCGCGCCACGGCCGCCTTGCCCGTGGCGCGGCCGCTGTCGCCGTAGCCGCAATGCGACAGGATCACCACCGTATCGCACACCTTGGACAGTGGCGGCAGCAACCGTTCGAGCGCGGTGACGGGGTTGGCGACGCGTATCGTGGGATCACCGTTTTGCGGCGCGCGCGTCTCGATGCGGCTCGTCAGCCCGACGAACCCCACCCGCCACCCGCCGATGAGCGCGATGATCGCCGGATGGAAATCGCGCCCCGGCTCGAGATTCTGCGAGGAGTGGACATTGGCGCTGAGGATGGGGAAGGCGGCGTCCTGCCGGATCGCCTGCGCGAGATGGGCGGAGCCACGATCGAATTCGTGATTGCCGATCGCCGCGACATCGACCCCGGCCGCCGAAAACACCCGGTAGGAGGGATCGAGCCTGAACCGCCCGGTCCGGTCGCTCGCGATCTCGTCGAGGATGCCGCCGGTATGGTCGTCGCCCACCGACAGGAACACCGCCGGTGCCGCGCCCGCCCGCGCGCGGCGCACGATTCGCGACATCACCGAAAACCTTGGCAGCACCGTGCCGTCGGCGTCGTACACCGACAGGTGGTTGTGCAGATCGTTGAAATGAAACAGCCGCAGCGCATGCGGCGGCGCGGTGGCGCGCGGCGGCAGCGGCGCGGTGTCGATTGCGCCCACCGGCGCGAGCGCGGGTTCGCAGCACACGGCATAGGCCCTGTCGAACACCCCGTTCGTGTTATGCGCGATCCGTCGGAGTCTCGTGGCCATGCAATTCGAATCCTGAAATCAATAAACAGCGCCCGAAGGACGCCACGACCCGATAGGTGGTGGCGATCAGCTGGTCGCGGCTGGAACGCCGAGGGTCTGCATGACCCATTGCGCGATCTCGCGCAACATCGGCGCGGCTGCTTCATCGAAGCTTTCGACGACGGGGAGCGTGTCGAGGTTGTCCGCCTCGGCGGTGGCGGTGAAGGTGCGGCTGGCGACGATGCTCGCATCGTCCTCGCGCACCAGCCGGGCGGTCATGCGCAGCCGGATCTCGGCGGCATCGTCGCCGTCGCGGCGCTCGGCCTGGAAATCCGTGATCTCGGAGATCAGCGCGTAATCGCCCGACCCGGCGAGCGGCCGACGGCCCACATACCGGACCGCGTTGGTGTTCTCGACGCTGCGCAGCATCAGGGTCTGCATCATCTCCGGCGCGCTGTCGGCCCAGCGGGCGCGCGGAAGATACTGCGCCTGGAAGGGGTTCGGCCGAATCATGATGCGGTCGGTATCGAGCGCGCCGCTCGCCTCGGGAACCTCCACGACGAGGTCCACCGCGCGCGGCTGCCCGGTCGCGGTGGGCCCGTCGACGGGCGCGCGCAGCTCGTAGGTGTCGAGCGGCGTCGTCGCCTCGCCGATCGCGCCGAGCGCTCCGCAGCCCGAGAGCAACATGAGCGAAAGGGCGGCAAGGATGCGGGACATGGGCAATCTCATCGTCTGAATTCGGGGGACTGGCGATCGAGCAGGAAGCGCGCTGGCTCGCGCTCGATCTGGCGTGAAATGCGCTCGAGGCTCGAGACGAGGCTGCGCGTCTCGCGCGCGAGGATAGTGTATTGCGGCAGCCCCGTGCGGGTAAAATCGAAGATCGGACCGCGGGCGTCGCCCACGAGGCCGCCGATCTCGGCGAGGGTCTCGCGCGCGCTCTCGGCGGCGGCGCGCAGATCGGCGGTGACCAGCGGCACGTCGTCGGAGACCTGTTCGAGGGCGGCGTCGAGCCGGGACATGGTCTGGCGCAGATCGGAGGTGATCGCGCCGATATCCTCGTTGATGACGCGCTCGGCGCCGGTGAAGGTGCCTTCGGCGGCCGTAAAGGTGCCCTCGGCGGCGGCGAGGGTGCGCTCGCCGGTCTCGAGTGCGGCGTTGATCGCGGCGAGGGTCTCGTTGGCGTTGGTGAAGGTCTCGGTGACGGCCTTGAGCGCGGCCTCGGAATCGTCGGTGAGCCCCTCGAAGCGGCCGGTCGCGCCGGAGATGTCCGCGCCGACCGACGCGACGGTGGCATTGGCCTGCTCCGTGGCGGCGCGGATATCGGCCATGATGGCGGGCAGATCCTCCTCGGCGACGGTGGTGATCGCGGCGATGGCGGTGTTGGTGTCGGCGATGGCGGTGCGGGTCTCGCCGATCAGGGCGGCGCCCTCGTTCTGCATCAATGTGTCGAAATCGGCGGCGGTGCGATCGACGGTGATCAGGGTGCGGTTGGCCTGCTCGATCATCTCGTCGGTCGCGACGAGGGTCTCGCGCGCCTCGCTGAGCCGGCGTGTGGCGGCGGCGCCGGTGGCGGTGTATTCGCGGATCATCAGCCGCGCATCGCGCGACAGCCCCGCGAAATCCTCGCGCAGCGTCGTGCTGGTGGCATCGAGCGTGCCGATGAGCTGGCGCAGGTCGCCCTCGACGACATTGGTGAGCCGCTGCATCGTGTCGTCGGCGGTGCCCATCGCGGTCTCGCCCGCCTCCAGCGTGCCCTCGGCGCGCCGGGCGAGACCGGAGATGTTGAGCAGGGCCGTGTCGGCGCTGCGCATCGTCTGGGTGGCGACCTCGGTGATGTCGTCGAGATTCTCGGCGAATTCCGCGATCCCCTCGCCGGCCGCGCCGACGCCGGTGGTCACGGCTTCGAAATCCTCCAGCGCCTGGGCGAAGCTTTCCGAGGAGCGCTCGACATTGGCGAGGATGCGATCGACCTGGTCGATCGTGTCCTGATCGAGCGCCTCGTTGACGCGGCGCATCGCGGTGAGCACCTCGTCGAGGATCTCGGGCGCATCCTCGGTGAGCGATTGCAGCGCCGAGCGGCCGGCCTCGATGCGGGGTATCTCCTCGTCCGCAGCCGCTTCGAGCAGCGGCGCGTCGGAGCTGCCCGCGCTGATCGCCACGAAGGACACGCCGGTCACGCCCAGTGCCTCGATCGTGGCGAGGCTGTCCTCGCGCACCGGCGTGCCGGCCTCGACCTCGAGTCGCACCACAACGGCGCCGTCGCGCTCCTGCGACAGCGAAATATCCACGACCTGGCCCACCGGCACGCCGGCGAAACGCACATCCGACGCCGCGCTGAGCCCGGAGACATTGGTGAAGCGCACGTCGTAGTAATCGTATTGCTGGTCGAACTGCACCTGCGCGAACCAGACGAAGAAGAACAGCGATCCGACGAAACCGGCCAGGGTGAAGGCTCCGACGAGGATGTAGTTGGCGCGCGTTTCCATTCCGGTCCTAGCTCTCAGCCGCGGCCGCCTGCACGTCCGCCTGCGCGGCGCGTGCCCGGGGGCCGTGGAAATACTCTTTCACCCAGGGATGATCCACGTCCAGCATCTCGCGCATCGTGCCCGTCACGAGCACCCGCTTCTCGGCGAGCACTGCGATACGGTCGCAGGTCGCGTGCAGGGTATCAAGGTCATGCGTGACGAGGAACACCGTCAGCCCCATGCTGTGGCTCAGATCACTGATCAGACGGTCGAAGGCGGCGGCCCCGATCGGGTCGAGCCCGGCGGTCGGCTCGTCGAGAAACACGATCTCGGGATCGAGCGCGAGCGCGCGGGCGAGTCCGGCGCGCTTGCGCATCCCGCCCGACAGCTCGGAGGGGTAGTTGTCACCGGCCTTGTAGGGCAGCCCCGACATCGACACCTTCAGATCCGCGAGCGCGCGCCGCGTCGGCCCGTCGAGCCCCGGCACCGCGCGCAGCGGCACCTCGACATTCTCGCGCACCGTCAGCGCCGAGAACAGCGCCCCGTCCTGAAACATCACGCCCCAGCGCCGCTCGAGGTCGCGGCGCTCCTGCTCGCCGGCCGCGAGCACATCGACGCCGAGCACCCGGATCTGCCCCGCCGCCGGGCGCAACAGCCCGCTTATGGCCCGCAGCAGCACCGACTTGCCGGTCCCCGAGCCGCCCACCACGCCGAGCACCTCGCCGCGATAGACATCGAGTTCGAGATCGTCATGGACGACATGCTGGCCGAACTGGGTGCGCAGGCCGCGCAGCTCGATCACCGCCTCGCGGTCCATCACATCCCCGCCTGCGCAAAGAAGACCGAGAACATCGCGTCGATCACGATCACGGAAAAGATCGCCGTGACCACCGACGCCGAGGTCATCCGGCCCAGCGATTCGGCATTGCCGCCGACCTGCATGCCGGCGTGACAGCCTACCACGCCGATCACGATCGCGAAAATCGGCGCCTTGATCATGCCGACCAGCAGGTTCGAGAACATCACCCCCTCGAGCAGCCGGGTGCGAAACATCGCCGGCGACACACCGAGCTCGACCCACGCCATCAGCGCGCCACCCAGGATGCCGACGACATTGGCGATCATCCCGAGGATCGGCAGCATGATGACGAGCGCAAGGATGCGCGGCACGAACAGCGCCGTTGCCGGATCGATGCCGAGCGTGCGCATCGCGTCGATCTCCTCGCGCATCTTCATCGAGCCGATCGCCGCGGTGAAGGCCGAGGCGGTGCGCCCCGCGACGATGATCGCGGTGAGCAGGATGCCGAGCTCGCGCAGGATCGACACCGAGATCAGCTCGACGACGAAGATCTCCGCGCCGAACTGGCGCAGCTGCACCGCGCCCTGAAAGGCGAGCACGATACCGATCAGGAACGCCATCAGCGCCACGATCGGCACCGCCTTGATCCCCACCTCGTGGCAGTGATGCACGAGCGCGGTCAGCCGGAAATCGCGCGGCACCACGATCGACCGCGCGAAGCGGACCAGAAACAGCCCGAGATAGGCGCACAGCTCGACGAAGAACGCCCCGGCGCGCACCGTCCCGCGCCCCACCGCCTCGAGCCGGTCGGCGAGGCTCGGCGGCGGCGCGGGGTGGTCGTCGGGCGCGGGCATCGCCGCCTGGACCGTACGGATCACGCTTTCGGCATTGCTGTCGGCGCCGATGATCGTGACCTCCTGCCCCGCCGCCTCGCCGCGCGCGCGAAGCCGGCACAGCGCCCAGGCGCCGGCGGTGTCGATCCTGTCAAGATGGCTCAGATCGAGCTCAAGCGGGCGGTCCACCGGCAGGGCGGCGAGGTCGCGCGCCGCGACGGTCACCGTAGTGACGTCGAGCGCGCCGTCGAGCGTGACGCGCCGCGCCGCGCCCTGCTCGCGCACCAAAATCGCCATGCTGCCCGCCGTCGCCCACGCCATCGCGCCATCCATCATCCCGGTGCGCCCGGTCCGCAGGCGCGCCTCACCTCCCGCATAGCGCATGGCGCCGCGGCTGCACAGTCGGCGCCGCCGCGCGCCGCGCCGTCAGCCGCCCGATACGGCGAAACGGTCACCGAACCGCGCGCGCAGCTCGGCTTTCTGCACCTTGCCCATGGTATTGCGCGGCAGCTCCGGCACCGTCACAAGCGCCTTGGGCCGCTTGAACGCCGCCAGCGACTCGCCGAGCGTCGCGCGGATCGCGGCGAGATCGGGCGCCGCGTCGTCGCGCGGGACCAGCACCCCGAGCACCGCCTCGCCGAAATCGGGATGCGGCACCCCGATCACGGCCGACTCCGCCACGCCGGGCTGCGCGTCGAGGATCAGCTCGATTTCCTTGGGATAGACATTGAGCCCGCCCGAGATGATCATGTCCTTCGAGCGCCCGACGATATGCAGATAGCCGTCCGCGTCCACGCGCCCCAGATCGCCGGTGATGAAGAAGCCGTTGTCGCGCAGCTCCTCGGCGGTCTTTTCGGGCATCCGCCAGTAGCCCATGAAGACGTTGAGACCGCGCACCTCGACGATGCCGGTCGCGCCGGGGTCGAGCACCTCGCCGGTGTCCGGATCAGTGATGCGCACCTCCACGCCCGGCAGTGGAAAGCCCACAGTGCCCGCGCGGCGCTCGCCGTCATAGGGGTTGGAGGTGTTCATGTTGGTCTCGGTCATGCCGTAACGCTCGAGGATGCGATGCCCGGTGCGCGCGGCGAAGGCCTCGTGCGTCTCCTCGAGAAGCGGTGCCGAGCCGGACACGAAGAGCCGCATGTGCCCCACCAGATCGCGGTCGACCCGATCATCGGCAAGCAGCCGCGTGTAATGCGTGGGCACGCCCATCATCACCGTGGCGCGCGGCAGATGCGCGATCACCGCCTCGATGTCGAATTTCGGCAGCAGGATCATCCTCGCCCCGGCCGCGAGCGTGACATTCGTCGCCACGAAAAGCCCGTGCGTGTGAAAGATCGGCAGCACATGCAAGAGCACGTCCGCGTCCGAAAAGCGCCATTCCTCGACGAGCACCTGCGCGTTCGACAGAAGATTGGCGTGGCTGAGCATCGCGCCCTTCGAGCGCCCCGTGGTGCCGGAGGTATAGAGCAGCGCGGCGAGGTCGTCAGGCTCGCGCGTGACAGGGTCGAAATGCTCCGGCTGGCCGCGCGCCGCCGCGCCGAGACTGCCGCCGCCATCGGCGCCGAGGGCGAGCACCCGGGCGCCGTGCCTCTCCGCGAGCGGGCCGAGCACGGGCGCGAGGGCCGGATCGACGAGCACGAGCCGCGGCTCGGCATTCTCGATGAAGTAATCCACCTCGTCCGGGGTGTAGGCGGTGTTCAGCGGCACGAAGACCGCCCCCGCCGTCACCGCGGCGGCATAGACCGCGAGCGCGGCGGGCGATTTCTCGAGCTGGACCACCACGCGGTCGCCCGGCTGCACGCCGGCCTGCGTGAGCGCATGCGCAAAGCGTGCGATCATGCCCGCGAAGGCGCGGCCGCTGATCGTGGCGCCGTCTGGCAGCTCGATCAGCGCATCGTTGCGTCCGGCGAGCGGCGCGAAAAGGGCCTCGTGCAGGGTGTTGCCCGTCATGCCTGACTCCGTTGCATCTGCTGCTAAGGTCGCATGCCAGCGCGCCGGGCGCCAGCCCCGCCGCGCACGCTTGCCGCGCCCCGCGATCCGATGCAGGGTCCGCGCAAGCGGGGGGAGAGTGATGAAGACAGGCCTGTTCGTCCTGGTGCTCGGCTATGTGCTGAGCCAGTTCTACCGTGCCTTTCTCGCGGTGCTCGCGCCGATACTGCGCGACGATATCGGCGTGGGGGCGGATGCGCTGGCGCTATCGTCGGGGCTGTGGTTTCTCGCGTTTGCCGCGATGCAGCTGCCGGTGGGCTGGGCGCTGGACCGGTTCGGGCCGCGGCGCACGGCGGCGTGGCTGCTCGGCGTGGCGGGCGGCGGCGGCGCGGTTCTTTTCGCGGGCGCGCAGGGGCCGATGGGCGTGCATGCCGCGATGATCCTGATCGGGGCGGGATGCGCGCCGGTCCTGATGGCGTCCTATTACATCTTCGCGCGGGTCTATCCCGCCGGGGTCTTCGCGACGCTGGCCGCGGCGATGATCGGCTTTGGCACCCTCGGCAACCTGGCGAGCGCGCTGCCGCTCGAGCTCGCGGCGCAGGCGATCGGCTGGCGCGGCGCGGTGCTGGGGCTCGCGGCGCTCACCCTGGTGACGGCGGCGGCGACCCTCGCCTTTGTCGAGGACCCGCCCCGCGCGCCCGATTCGACGCCCGGGGAGGGGTCGCTGCTCGATCTGCTGCGCAACCCGGCGATCCTGCTCATCCTGCCGATGATGGTGGTCAATTATGCCCCCGCGGCGGGGCTGCGCGGGCTCTGGGTGGGGCCGTATTTCTCCGATCTGCATGGCGGCGGCGTGGGGCTGGCGAGCCTCGTGATGGGCATCGCGATGGTGGTGGGCAGCTTCGCCTATGGCCCGCTCGACCGGCTTCTGGGCACGCGCAAATGGGTGGTGCTCGGCGGCAATCTGGCCGGGGCGATCTGCCTTCTGGTGCTCTGGGCCGCACCGGTGCCGGGCTACTGGACGGCGGTGGGGCTGCTGGCGGCGGTGGGGCTGTTCGGGATGTCGTTTCCGATGCTGATGGCGCATGGGCGCAGCTTCGTTCCGCCGCATCTGGTGGGGCGCGGGGTCACGCTTCTCAACCTGTTCGGCATCGGCGGCGTCGGGGTGCTGCAGCTCGTGAGCGCGCGGGTGCATTCCGGCGCCGATGCCCTCGCCACGACGCCGCAGGGGCCGTA
>PUKW01000319.1 GCA_003550665.1 Paracoccaceae bacterium
ACCTCGGCGCTCGATCCGGAGATGATCAAGGAGGTGCTCGACACCATGATCGCACTCGCCGAGGAGGGGATGACGATGATCTGTGTCACCCACGAAATGGGCTTCGCCCGGCGCGTGGCCAACCGCATCGTATTCATGGACCAAGGCCAGATCATCGAGCAGAACGACCCCGAAACCTTCTTCCATAACCCCAAATCGGAGCGCAGCCGGCTGTTTCTCGAGCAAGTGCTGGGTCACTGAATGGTGTGCTGCGACCCGCCGCTGCAGCTTGTAACATTCTAGACTAGGCCGCAGCCGCTTTTGAACACGCTGCTAATCGTGCTTGTTGTGGCCGCCGGGCTCAGAGGAGCTACGCGCGATTTCGGGTGACGCGGCTTGATCAGGCGGCGCGGTTTGCGGTGTCGGTTTCGGCGACACCGTATGTAAACGTGACGCCTTCGATGACCATTGGCAACTTGTTCACACCCCTCAGCCGCCGCCACGTCTTCACTGCGGACTGATCGAGCTTGAACACCATCAGCTTCGCCGTTTTCTGCGACAGCGCGCCCTTGCTGCGCACGGTCCGGTGCCGGACGGTGGCAAGGACTCTCTCGACCGGGTTGCCGGTGCGCAGGTGATCCCAATGCTCGGCGGGGAGTTCGCGCCGGTTCGCCGCAGGCGACAGACGATCCGGGGGATCGCTTGAGGCGAGAACGGTCGCAGACCCGTAGAAGGTGAGCAATGCGTCCCGGTCCTTGGTCAGGCTCGTCACAGCCTTCTCGTATTTGGCACTGTATTTCTCGGCGAAGGTGTCCATGGCAGTCTCGGCCGCGGCCCGGGTGTCGGCCCATCAGATCTTGCGCAGGTCGGTCTTGAACACCGGCTGCATCGCTGTCGGCCTATCTGGTGCTCCTCGTGGTGCTGCCGCTCGTGCGCGCCGCGGTCGCCGAGGAGATCATCTGGGCGGGGATCGCCTCGCTGGAGAAGGGGCAATGGGAGGCCGGGCGTTCGACCGGGCCGGGTGCGCGCCCAGACGATGCTGCACGACGTGCTGCCGCAGGCGGTGCGCAACGTGCTGCTCGCCCTGATTTCGAACACCGTCGAGGTCGTCAAGCTGACGGCGCTCGCCTCGGTAGTCAGCCTCGGCAAGATGCTCTATACGGCCGGGATGACACGCTCGCGCACCTGTAACGCCGCGCCGATGATCCTTGTCGCCGGGATCTGCCTTGCGATGCTGTGGCCGCTCCTGCGTCTGGTGAGCCGCTTCGAGCGCCGCGTGAGTGCCTGATCAACCTGACCGAGGAGGACATATTGCGACAGATCGTTATCGGTGCGGCCCAGATGGGGCCGATCCAGAAGGACGAGCCACGCAAGGCCGTCGTGGCGCGCATGATCGCGCTGCTCGAGCAGGCCGCGGCGCGCGGCTGCGACGTGATCGTCTATCCCGAGCTTTGCCTGACGACCTTCTTTCCGCGCCACTTCATGGAGGACGCCGCCGAGATCGACCGGTGGTTCGAGCGCGAGATGCCCGGCCCCGAAACGGCGCCGCTGTTCGAGGCCGCGCGCGCACGCGGCGTCGCTATGAGCTTCGGCTACGCCGAGCTCACGCCCGAGGGCCGGCGCTTCAACACCGCGATCGTGACCGACAAGGCCGGGCGGATCGTCGGCAAATACCGCAAGGTGCACCTGCCCGGCCACGCCGAATACGATCCCGAGCGCAGCTTCCAGCATCTCGAGAAGCGCTATTTCGAGCCCGGCGATCTCGGCTTTCCGGTTTGGCGCAACCTCGATGCCTGGATGGGGATGTGCATCTGCAACGACCGGCGCTGGCCCGAGGTCTACCGGGTGATGGGACTGCAGGGGGTCGAGCTGATCATGCTCGGCTACAACACCCCCTCGGTCAACAGCCAGGACGGCCGCGAGGGGCTGGAGCGGCGGCTCTATCACTCCGAGCTGTCGATGGCCGCGGGCGCGTATCAGAACGCGGCCTGGGTCGTGGGCGTGGCCAAGGCGGGCGACGAGGACGGCCACCACCTGATGGCCGGCAGCGTCATCATCGACCCGGACGGCATCGTCGTCGCACGCGCCGAGACCGAGGGCGACGAGCTTCTGGTGCATGGCTGCGACATGGATGCGTGCAATTTCGGCAAGTCCACCATCTTCGACTTCGCGCGCCACCGCCGCGTCGAGCATTACGGCCCGATCACCGCGCAGACCGGCGTGATCCACCCGGACAGCGGGGCATGAGCATCGATCTGAGCGCGCTGCCGCCGGCCGAGCGCTACAAGCTGCTCACCGCGGTGGTGATCCCGCGCCCGGTGGCGTGGGTGACGACGGTGAGCGCGGCGGGGGTGGTCAACGCCGCGCCCTACAGCTTCTTCAACCTGTTCGGCCAGGACCCGGCGCTGGTGATCCTCGGGCTCGAGCACCGCGCCGGCGGGCAGCCCAAGGACACCACGCGCAACATCCGCGAGACCGGCGAATTCGTCGTCAACATCGCCACCCCCGAGCTCGTCGAGACGATGGTCGCTACCGCCGCGTCCTACGGCGCGGACACCGGCGAGCCGGAGGCGCTCGGCCTCGCGCTCGCGCCGTCGGCGCAGGTGGCGGTACCGCGGCTGGCCGATGCGCCGGTGGCGCTCGAATGCCGGCGCACCGTCGCGCTGGCCTTCAGCGCGGAGCGCGAGATACTGGTGGGCGAGGCGCTGGGGCTCGCCGCGCGGGACGGGCTGATCGATACGGCGCGCAACCATGTCGACTGGGGCGGCGCGTTTCCGGTTGCCCGGCTCTTCGCCGATCGCTACGCCCGCCTTGTCGAGATCGAACGCCGCAGCATCCCGCCGGTGCCGGGATGAAAGGGGGGCCGATGACGCAACGCAGTGACCGCACCCCGGCCGGGCCCCACCGCCGGACCTGCCGCGAGAAGGAGAATGGCGCATGACGCATGATCTCGTCATCCGCGGCGGCACCTGTGCGACCGCGGCCGATACCTTCACGGCCGATGTGGGCATCACCGACGGGCGGATCGCAACCCTCGGCACCGGGCTCGACGGCGCCGAGGTGATCGATGCACGTGGCAAGCTGGTGCTGCCCGGCGGCATCGAAGCGCATTGCCACATTGCCCAGGAAAGCGCGTCGGGTGGCATGACCGCCGATGACTACCGCACCGGCTCGATCAGCGCGGCCTTCGGCGGCAACTCGAGCTTCATCCCCTTCGCCGCGCAGCATCGCGGCATGGGGGTGAGCGAGACACTCGACCTTTATGACAGCCGCGCTTCGGGGCAGTCGGTGATCGATTACAGCTATCACCTGATCGTGGCCGATCCGACCGAGGCGGTGCTCGCCGAGGAGCTGCCCGCGGCCTTCGCGCGCGGGGTGAGCTCGTTCAAGGTCTTCATGACCTACGATCTGATGCGCATCGATGACGGGCAGTTTCTCGACATCCTGTCGGTGGCGAAGGCGCATGGCGCGCTCACCATGGTGCATGCCGAGAACAACGACATGATCAAGTGGATGTCCGCGCGCCTCGAGGCGGGCGGGTACACCGCGCCACGCTACCACGCGCCGAGCCACCCCGCACTGGCCGAGGCCGAGGCGATCAATCGCGCCGTCGCGCTCGCCCGGCTCGCGGGGGCGGCGCTGATGATCGTGCATGTCTCCACCGAGGAGGGCGCGCGGCTCGTCGCGGATGCGCGCCGCGAAGGGGCGGCGATCTTTGCCGAGACATGCCCGCAATACCTGTTCCTGACGCGCGACGATCTCGACCGTCCGGGCATGGAGGGCGCAAAGTTCATGTGCTCGCCGCCGCTGCGCGACGCGGCGACGCAGGCCGCGCTCTGGCGCCACCTCCAGGCGGGCACCTTCAGCCTGTTTTCCTCCGATCACGCGCCCTACCGCTTCGACGCCTCCGGCAAGCTTTCCAACGGCCCCGACGCGCCGTTCCGGCGCATCGCCAACGGCATGCCGGGGCTGGCCACGCGGCTGCCGCTGCTGTTCAGCGAGGGCGTCAATGCCGGACGCATCACGCTGCAGCAGTTCGTGGCGCTGAGTGCCGCGAACGCCGCGCGGCTTTACGGGCTTGCCGGGCGCAAGGGTACCATCGCCGTGGGCGCCGATGCCGATATCGCGATCTGGGACCCTGAGGAGGTGCGCACCGTGCGCCAGGCCGATCAGCACGACGCGATGGATTACACCCCCTATGAGGGCCGCGAGCTGTGCGGCTGGCCGGTCACCGTGCTCAGCCGCGGCGTGCGCGTGGTCGATGGCGGCGCGCTGGTGGCCGCGCCGGGGCACGGGCGCTTCACGGCGCGCGACCCGATTGACCTGACCGGCTATCCCGGCGCCGACATCCCCGAGCTCGACCCGGCGCGCAATTTCGGCGCCCGCATCGCCCCGGAGCGGCGCGGATGAGCGGCCCGATCCTCGTCATCAACCCCAATTCGAACACCGCGGTGACGGCGGGGCTCGATGCCGCGCTCGACGGCTTTCGCCTCGCGGGTGGCCCGCCGATCGAGTGCGTCACCCTCGCCGAGGGCCCGTTCGGCATCGAGAGCCAGGCCGACAGCGACCGCGTCGTCGCACCGCTGCTCGACCTCGTGGAGCGCCGGGCCGACGCGGTCGCGGTGGTGATCGCCTGCTACTCGGATCCGGGGCTCGACGCCTGCCGCGGCGTGACCCGCGCGCCCGTCTACGGCATGCAGGAGTCCGGCGTGCTCACCGCGATGGCGCGCGCCGACCTGTTCGGCGTGGCCGCGATCAGCGCGGCGTCGGTGGTGCGCCACCGCCGCTACATGCGCCGGATGGGCGTTCTCGACCGCCTCGCCGGCGAGCGGGCACTCGACATGAGCGTGGCCGACACCGCCGCCGGCGGCGAAGCCACCTTCGCGCGCCTGCACGAGGTGGGGGCGGCGCTGGTCGATGACGGGGCCGGGGCGATCCTGCTGGGATGCGCCGGGCTGGCCTGGCTGCGCGGCCGGCTCGAAGACGCGCTCGGGGTTCCGGTGATCGACCCGACCCAGGCGGCGACGGCAATGGCGCTCGGACAGTGGTGCGCCGATGCCGGCGCGCGGGCGTAACAGGCGCGGGAAAGATCTGTCACTCAGGCTGCTCGAGAAATTCGGCGCGATGATGGGCAATCGGACGACCACCAGCACTGCTGCCAAACTCGGCATCTCGCAGCCCGCATGAGCCGCTCGCCGACGTCTCCCGGTGCGCTCGCGACACCGCGGCCTCACGGCCAGGAGATCCTCCTTCGCGGCTTATTCGCGTGCTGTCCGTGGACATGCGAATTTCAGACGGGGTAACTCGGACAGGGAGGTGCCGCGATGCGGGAAGGATCGCGCCGACAAGCGGCTGGCTCGGACCGCGGGGATGCCGACGCGCACCGTGGGTGGACCGGGCCGGACATCCGGAGTGCGATCCCCGATAAGACCATTGAATATCTCAAGCCGGGGGGCATAGCCCGGCTCGACCTCAACCATGTCGGCCCGGCGCAGCTCCTCAGGGTCAATGCGTCGCCGTTGCGGATCGCCAGAGCCGGGGATCGAGGGCGGGCGACCCCGAAGGGGGCCGGGGCACCGGCCCGGCCCGGCGGTGCGCCCTGATCGCGCAGCCTGCCTGCACCTCGCCCTCCACCGCGCGGGCCGCTCGCTCCACAGCGACGATGCGAACGACGAAACCCCGCTTGGCAAAGGCGCCACGGTCCTGATCGACGCGGCCCGCCCCTGCGCCGCAATCTACCCCGATGACGCGCGGTTTTCCGTCTGGTCGCTGCCGCGCGCAATGCTCGCACCGGACCTGCCGGACCTGCCCGCGGCGGCGCCGGCGCGCGACAATCGCTGAGCGTGACGTTCGCCGCGTCCCGAGGCCCGGCGATCGCGGGACCAAGGCGGCCGCGGTGATGGGTATGCCGGGCACAGGAGCATTCTGCGCAAGCAGTGGGGACCGGTTATGCGCACTTTGAGCAAGCGATTTCAGTAGTTTAGTGCGCATCGCGTGAATGCGAATGAACGCGACGCGTTCCAGGAACCAATTTTTTCCGAAATGCTCCCGGTTCAAGCCGTCGGTGCGCAACATCGCGGTGCTGCCGGGCGGGTTCGACATCAAGACCGGGTCGAGCGACGCCGGATCGAGAAGGCGGTCGGCAAGCTCGGACGAGAGACCGACATTCAGCGTAACGGCAAGGTCTTCGCGTTCCTGACGAACGAGGAGAGGGACGTCGAGGCACTGGCGGTTCGGGTGAGAGTGGCCGCGCTGCAAGAGCGCCGCGGCCGCGCTGGTCGCCCTCGCGTCCGGAAATCCGCGCACCGGCGGGGCTTGAAGGCATATGCGGCTCACATTATCGTGTAAGCTACTGACCAAAGGCGGATCACCGATCGGTCCGCGGACAATCACGACGCGCCGGGGCCTGCGCTGCGCGCCCGCGCCTCCGGTGAAATGTACCAGCGAGCGGAGGTTGACCATGACGTATTCCAGAAAGATCCTGACGGCCGGTATCGTGGGCGCGGCGCTGCCGCTGGGCGCGGGCGCCGCGCAGGCCGATGAGCTCTCGTTGTCGCTGGCCACCGGCGGCACCGGCGGGGTGTATTTCCCGCTCGGCGGCGCGATGGCCGAGGCCTGGACGCAGGGCGTCGACGGGCTGACCGTAACGGCCGAGTCGACCGGCGCGAGCGTGGTGAACGCGCGGCTGATCGAGGACGGCGAGTCGGATCTCGCGATGATCCAGAACGACATCGTCAACTATGCCGTTAACGCCGCCGAGATGTTCGACGGCGACGACCCGATGGAGCGCAATCTCGGCATGGCGATGCTCTATCCCGAGCTGATCCAGATCGTCACCCTCGCCGACAGCGGCATCGAATCGGTCGAGGATCTCGCCGGCACCAACGTCGCCGTCGGCGCGCCGGGCAGCGGCACCGAGGCCAATGCCCGCCAGATCATGGAGGTGCACGGGATCTCCTATGACGACATCTCCGAGCAGTTCCTGCCCTTCGGCGAGGCGGTCGACGCGCTGCGCGACGGGCGCATCGACGCGGCGTTCCTGACGGCGGGGATCCCGACCGGCTCGGTCGTCGATCTCGGCTCCACCGAGGACATCTCCATCGTTCCGATCGAGGCCGAAAACGCCGAGGCGATCGCCGACGCATACCCGTTCTACAGCCCGATCACCATCGAGGGCGGGACCTATTCCGGAATCGACGAAGACGTAGACACCGTCACGGTGCTCGCCATGCTCACCGCGAGCGCCGATCTCGAGGCCGACGCTGTCGAGCAGATGCTCACCGTGCTGTTCGACGAGGGCACGCTCGAGACGCTGTGCGACACCCATGCGCGCGGCTGCGACATCACGCTCGACACCGCGACCGAGGCGATGCCCATCGACCTGCACCCGGGCGCGGAAGCGTTCTACGACGCGCATCAGTGAACCGGGCGACTTGACCGGCGCGGCCGGCGGGCGCAGCATGCCCGCCGGCCAACTCTTGCGCGCTGCCCTGCCGCGGTGCGCCTGCAATGCGGGATCGCCCGATGAGCCAGACTTCCGCCCCGCCCGCCGACGAATCCGCCGCACAACGCCAGTACAGCGGACTCGCCGGGCTGAGCGTGCTCGCCCTCGCCATCGTCTTTTCGCTGTTCCAGCTGTTCCAGACCGGGATCGGGCTGATGCCGGCGCAGAATTTGCGCGCGGTCCACCTCGCCTTCGCGCTCGCACTGATCTTCCTGCTCTACCCCACCTTCCCCGGCGGCGACCGGCGCGACCGCATCGCGATCATCGATATCGTCCTCGCCGCCGTCGCGGTGGCCGGGCCGCTCTATTATTACTTCAACTTCCGCGACATGGTGATGCGCGCCGGCGCGGAGACACAGCTCGACCTGTTCATGGGCGCGCTGACCATCGCCGCGCTTCTCGAGGCGGCGCGGCGCGCCATCGGGCCGGTTCTGCCCATCATCGCGCTGGGCTTCCTGCTCTACGCCTATTTCGGCCCCATGATGCCCGACCTGATCTCGCATCGGGGCTACTCGTTCCGTCGCATCGTCTCGCATCTCTACCCCACCACCGAGGGGATCTTCGGCATCCCGCTCGCCGTGGCCTCGACCTTCGTGTTCCTGTTCGTGGTGTTCGGCGCGGTGATGCAGCGCACCGGCATCAGCGACTACCTCACCCGCATGGCGATGGGCGGGCTCGGCCACTACCAGGGCGGGCCGGCGAAATCGGCGGTGCTGGCGAGCGCGTTCATGGGCTCGTTCTCGGGCAGCTCGACGGCCAATGTCGCCACCACCGGCACGCTGACCATCCCGCTGATGAAGCGCGTGGGCTTCAAGCCGCATTCGGCCGGCGGCATCGAGACCGCGGCCTCGACCACGGGGCAGTTCGTCCCGCCGGTGATGGGGGCGGCGGCCTTCGTGATGGTCGAGATCACCGGCATCCCCTATGCCCAGATCATCCAGGCCGCGCTGCTGCCGGCCATCCTCGATCTGTTCGGCATCATGTTCTGCGTGCACATGCACGCGAAGAAGCACTCGATCCACGGCCTGCCGCGCAGCGAGCTGCCGCGCTTCCTGCCCACGCTGCTGCGCCAGCTGCATCTGCTCATCCCGGTGGCGATCCTCGTGATCCTGCTCGTGGTGGTACAGTTCACGCCGACGCGCTCGGCCTTCCTCGCGATTCCGATCGCGGTCGCGGTCTCGCTGGTGGCGCGCAACACGATCCTGATCGCGCGCGCGCTGCGCGCACAGGCGCAGGGCATCGACCCGTTCGCCGGCGTGCAGGAGGCGATCGACCGCGAACGCTCCTCGGAGGCGCAGAAGACCTCCGCCGAGCGCCCCGCCCTCAAGAGCTGGGGCGGCGCGCTCACCCGCACCTGGGGCGACTGGGTGCGCGACATGCTGCTCGCGCTCGGCGACGGGGCGCGCCAGGCGATCCCGATCTCGGCGGCCTGCGCGACGGCGGGCATCATTATCGGCATCATCACCCTGACCGGGCTCGGTCTGCGGATGCAGTCGATCCTGATGGCGCTGTCGGGCGGCGAGCTCTGGGCGGCGCTGATCTTCACCGCGATCGGCTCGATCATCCTCGGCCTCGGGGTGCCGACCACGGCCAACTACATCATCATGGCGACGCTGATGGCGCCGGCGCTGGTGCAGCTCGACGTGCCGCTGCTGGCGGCGCACATGTTCGTGTTCTATTTCGGCATCCTCGCCGACACGACGCCCCCGGTGGGGCTCGGGGCCTATGTCGCCGCGGGCATCGCGCGGGCCGGGCCGATCCGCACCTCGGTGGAGGGTTTCAAGTTCTCCATCACCGCCTTCATCATCCCGTTCATGTTCGTCTACAACCCGACGCTCCTGATGATCGGGGACGTCAACCCGCTGGAGCTCGGCTGGCTGGTGGCGTCGGGGCTGATCGGGGTCTATGCGCTCGCGGTGATGAAGGAGGGCTGGTGGCTGACCCGCGCCAGCGCGGTGGAGCGCATCGTGATGACCTTCGCCGCGGTGCTGCTGATTCAGCCGAGCCTGATCGTGGATGCGGCGGGCTTCGGGCTGATGGCGCTGGTCTATGGCTGGCAGCGTTTCAAGCTCGCGCGCGAGGGGCCGGAGGGACCGGTCACGCCGGGCGTGGCCGCGCGCGCGCTCACCGGGGCCGGGGTGATCACCGTGCCGGTGGTGGCCGGCGCGCTGATGTTGCCCGTCGTCACGGTTCAGAACGGTGCCGGAGGCTGGAGCCGCGTGGTCTATCCCGGCGCCACGGTGAGCCTGACGCATATCCATTCGGCCGAGCAGACCCGCGTCGAGGACCGGTTCCGCGTCGGCTGGCGCGCCGAAATGATCCATGACCGCAGCGTGACGCGCTCCTATGGCGCCGGGCTGCCCGAGGATGCGCAACCCGTGGAGGGCGGGCGCGCGCTGGCGGTGCGCGGCACTGGCGAGCGCTTCACCACGCTGCCGGTGCGCTTCGGCGCGGGCAACGAGCCCACCCTGATCGCTCGCGGCGCGCAGGTTGAGCTCGGCGAGGATGGCGGACGCACCGAGGTGCGGATGCGCCATCTCTGGCAGCACCTCTCGCCGTGGCACTGAACCGGGCGCCGGCTCACTCCAGCGCCGCGCGCGCCCGGCGCAGCGGCGCGGCTTTGTTGCAAGTGGCGGATCTGATGGGATTCATATATTGAATCCAGCATGGTAGCTGGGGGCATGAGCAGACTGGCACCCCCAACCTACAAGACCGGGAACTGGCAGACCTGCAAGGAAGCGCCGGGGGTCGCCGACGGTCCGGTGCGACCCCGAGATGATCTGGGAGGCTGTGACAACCGGCAAGCGCGGCCGGCAGCCCGACGAAACTCTCCGCGAATCGGTGGCGTTCGTGCCCTCACGACCACCGGGAAGGAACGCCAGACCCCGGAGGCCAGCGATGCCGGGAGCGCGGACCCGCAACGCGGCATTGCGGACCTCGAAGTGCCCGGGCCATACGCTCTGGCGACGATGCAGCGAAGACCACCGCCCAAGCCGCGCGGAAACGAAGACTCACTGCGTCAGGCTCCCGGGCCAACGCCACTCGGCGCGCGACTTCGACCGTCCGGTCGCCGGGTTCGGGAACCGGATAGCCGTGCGCAACGGCTTCACCGCGTTCGCCACACCCGTCACCGAGGCGGTGGGGTGAGTTCGTCCGGGCAAGGAGGAGTCCCGCCATCAATCGATTTGCGAAACAGAGTCGGTGAATGGCACCAATGTGGTCGCTAGAGCGCGTCGCGTTCATTCGCATTCACGCGCCGCCCTCTAACCTCTTGAAATCGCATGTCCGAGGAGCGTAAAACCGGTCCCCACTTTTGCGCGCCATGCTCTAATTCAAGAACTTGGTCAATTCTCGAGCCTCTTCCAGAACGCCTCCAGTTTCGGCCAGTGGCGTGCGCCCTGTTCGCGCATTTCGTCGGCGGCGGCCTCTGGTATCCTCCCTGTGACCTCGCTTTCGTAGCTCGGCCGTGCCTGCATGGCCGCGAGCCAGTGACCGATCGAGGGGCGGTCACGGCTCCAGAAACCCTCCAGGCCAAGGCGCCACAGCCGGTCGATGAAGGAGACGAGGGCGATGTCGCTCAGTCCGAACGCCGGCCCGCTGACCCAGTCTCCTTGCCGCAACGCCCGATCCATGTCGCTGAAGGTGCGCCGCAGAATACCCAGCGCCTGCGCCGAGTGCGGGGTGTCGAGGCCCTGCTCGATCAGCACTCTGCGCTTTTCGCGCGCCACCGGATCGGGAATGCGTGAAAGCATGCCGTCGATCTCGTGCTGATCCTTCGTTTCGCGAATTCGCTGACGCATTACGGTGGCATAGGTCAGCGTGTTGATCGCCGAATGGACCGCCAGACATCGCACCAGCCAATGTCTCGCGGTGGCCTCGGCCGCGCGGCCACGCGGCATCAGCAGGCCGTCATTATACTCCCGATCGAGATATTCGATTATCAGGCTCGACTCGCGCAAGACCAGATCGCGGTCGATCAGCGTCGGCACGACGCCGTCGGGATTCAGCGCAAGATACTCCGGCGCGTGCTGATCACCGGCCTGAAGATCGAGGATTACTTCGTCATAGCCGAGCCCGATCTCTGCCAGTCCGATACGAACTTTCACCGAACAGACGCTTGACACCCCATGATACAGTTTGAGCTCCGGCATGGCATCGCCTTCCATCAGAACGGATTGCCCTGCCACCGAGGGTGGCCCAGGTCTCGTGCGCGTGCTGCTCGCGCGCGACCGGGTGGCTGAGGGCGGATGTTAGTGTATCACTGGCGTCAGGGCCAGCGGGAGCTTGGCCGTCGCGGCGCGGCGAGTTCGCGAAGACAGCACCGCGGCGCGCGCCGGAACGACGACCTCGGGCGCCGGCGGACCATAAGCAAGCGATCCATGCAGGCGATCGGTATCGTAGTGGCGACGCCGGCTTTCGATCCGGATCCGGGCCTCTTGGCGCCGGGGCACGCGAAAGCGCCGCCCGCATCACCCTCAAGAAAGCCGCAAGACTCCGGCCGCAGCGGGGTCGGGAGAACGCGTCGCGAGCGCATGTGCCGGAGCGGGCGGGACCGGGGTCGGACATTCCCCGACTTGTCTGCGCAAGGGATCGCTGCGCGTCTGCAGCGCTCGTTTCGCTTGCCCGTGCGTTGGTGCTATCCGAAGGCGACGAGCGCGACCCCGCCGCAGGCGGCCAGCGCCGCGAGCGTGACGCCGAGCCCGGGCGGCGGTTCCGTGCGAAAGACATAGGCGGCAAGATAGATGCTAACGAAGACCTCGAGCGCGCCGATCACCGCGACTGCAGCGACATCGGCCCGGGCCAGCGCAAAGAATTGCAGTGTCTGTCCGAGCGACATCGAGGCGGCCGCGAGAACCTGCCAGCGCCCGGTATTGCCGATCATCCCGTTGAGCATCGCGCGTGTGGCGCTGCTGAACGGCGCGCGCAGGGCCTACCAGATGATCCCGGTAACCGCGCCGACGAAGGCCCCGAACGCAGGGTCGGCCACATGCATCAGCCCGAGCTTGCGGGTCACGTAGGCTCCGCCGTAAAGGCCTGCCGATGCCGCGCCAAGGGCCTGGCCGCGCCGGTGCGCCGCGGCATCCGCGGCCGTCCCGCCGAGTGCGGCGCCGAGGCTGGTGCGCATGACCGCCAGGACGCTCCCCATGATCACCGCCATGCCGATCGCGGCGACCAGGCCGATGGTCTCGCCCAGCAAGAGAAAGCCGAGAATGCCGGCGAAGACCGGCACGAGCCGGCGAAACAGCGACGCGGTTATCGCCCCGGCGAGTTCGACCGACCGGAACATCGCCAGGCGGCCGAGCACGGTCGCCAGGATGCCGGCCAGAACGAACCAGCCGATTGCGAGCAGAAGGGGTCCGGCGTCGAGCGCGCCCAGATCAGCCTCGCCCATCGCCGCCCAGAGCAGCCCGGCCAGCGCGGCCGTGATCAGGATCGAGAGGAAGGCACCGTTGTCGCCGCGCCGGCCGTGCTCGGCGCCCTTGGCGATGGCCGCCCCGGACAGACCGAAACAGGCCGCCGAGACCAGCGCGATGATTTCACCACTCATGCGATGCTCCCGCGCTGCCGCCCGGGCCCGCCGGCCTTGCGCGACCTCTCATGCGGTCGCCCGGGCGCCGACAGCGCCCCGGCGCCACTGCCGGCCCGACCGCGTTCAGACCACGCGGGTGGTCAGCGTGCCGACGCCGTCGATGTTGCCTTCGAGGACCTCGCCGCGCTGGACCGGCCCGACGCCGGCGGGCGTGCCCGTCATGATGATGTCACCGGCGCGCAGCTCGAAGAGGCGCGAGAGTTCGGCGATGACCTCGGGCACCTTCCAGATGAGCTGGGCCAGGTCACCCTCCTGGCGCATCGCCCCGTCGACCTTCAGCCAGATGGCGCCCTCGTCGGGGTGCCCGATCTCGGCGGCCGGGATGATCGGGCCGCAGGGGGCGGAGTGCTCGAACGCCTTTGCCGACTCCCAGGGACGGCCGAGCTTCTTGGCCTCGGCCTGAAGGTCGCGGCGGGTCATGTCGATGCCCACGCCGTAGCCCCAGACGCAGTCGCGGGCGCGTTCCACGGGGATGTCGCTGCCCCCGGCGCCGAGCGCGACCATGAGCTCGATCTCGTGATGGACGTCCCCGGTCATCGGCGGGTAGGGGAAATCGGCTCCATCACTCGCGAGGTTCGACGGATTCTTCTGAAAGAAGAATGGCGGGTCGCGGTCCGGATCGTGCCCCATCTCCACGGCATGGGCGGCATAGTTGCGCCCGACGCAATACACGCGATGGACGGGAAAGCGGGCCGTCGCCCCGGCGACGGGAAGGGTGACGGGTCCTGGCGCGGGGATGACCAGTTCGGGCGCGGGATCCTTCATGTTCTTCTCCTTTTAGCAAGCGTTGGCGATCAGCGCGACGTCTCGGGGGTCTGCAGCGTGTGGTAGCCATGGCTTTCGCGCGCCTCGGTGAGCGACCGGCCACGGCGGACCTCGGCGAGAATGGCATCCTCGCGCCCCTCGATGCCCTCGGCGGTGGCGAGCACGCTTTCGGCATGGGCGCGCGGAACGACCACGACGCCGTTGCCATCGGCGCGGATCACGTCACCGGGCTCGACCCGGACGCTGCCGAGGCAGACCGGCACGCCCATCGCCTCTAGCATCACCCGGTCCTTGCCGGTGCGCATGTGTCCGCGGCGCGACCAGATCGGATACCCGATGGCGCGGCTCTCCGCGAGGTCGCGGTTGACGCCGTCGATGACGGTGGCGGCCACGCCGCGGGCCTTGGCGACCTCGGTCAGGATGTTGCCCCAGACAGTGCAGTCGGTGCGCCCGCGATTGTCGATCACCACCACGTCGCCCGGGGCGATCTCGTCGATGTAGTCGCCGACCGACCCGCCCTCCGGGCGCACCGGCATGTAGGCAAGCGTCACGGCCTGACCGGCCACCGATGCCCCGGGCTCCAGCGGTTGCAACCCCTCGACTGCGCCGTGCAGCCCGTGCTTGTCCAGCGCATCGGCAATCGCGGAACTCGACATCGCGCGAAAGCGCGCGAGCGTGTCGTCCGACAGTCGGTCGTGATCGGTCATGGGCGTCGCTCCTCCTCTACCTTGCAATCCTCGGGCCTGATCAGCTCGTGGTTTCGTGCGCGCCATGGGCGCGCGCACGCTCGGCACCGAACAGGTATCGCTCGACCGACTCCAGGTGACGCAGCATTGCCGCGGTCGCGGCGCCGCGGTCGCGCTGTGCAATGGCGTCGATGATCGCATCATGCTCGCCGAAGGAATGGTGGTCGCGCGGCGGGCGCACGCTGTCGTCGCGCCGGCGCGCCCAGACCACGGTGCGGCGGATGCCGGCGAGACAGTCGTAGAGCGTGGCGATCACGCAGTTGCCCGAAGCCTCGGCAACGAGCTTGTGGAAATGATTGTCGCAGGCCTCGTATTCGCGCCAGCTGCCGGCGGCGCGGCTCTGGGCGGTGCAGGCGCGCATCGCCTCGACATCGAGCGAGCTGCCATGCAGCGCTGCCTCACCGGCCAGCGCCGGTTCGATCGCGAGGCGCGCACGCATCACCTCCGCGGGGCTCGCGCGGCGCGCGACTTCGCCGAGATTGATACTGTCGATGGCGTGGCTGCCACCCACGAAGGTGCCCTTGCCGACATGGCGCCAAAGCATGCCCTCCGCTTCGAGCACGGCCAGCGCCTTGCGCAGCTCGCCGCGCGTGGCGCCGACCTGGCGGCACAGCTCCCGCTCGGGCGGGAGCCGGTCGCCGGGCTTCAGATCCTGCTGCGACAGAAAGGCGCGCATCTGAACCAATGTGCCATGATGGTTGCCCATGACGCCCTTCTTTGATCAATTCGCCTCCCGCTTTAGCCTTTTAGCCCCTATTTCACGGCTTCGCAAGTTCGTTCTTGACCAATCCCTCAAATTGGTCATACCAATACGGCGTGTTCGGCGGAGATGGACCGGACTCGCCGCGCCCGGGGGAGATCGGGACGCGAACGGAGGAAACCGCATGTCCGGGCCCGCCCACCAACGCGGCCGGCTCGGCGGCATGGGAGGACACAATGACCAGGAAGCTCGCTACCGCACTCGGCGCCCTCATGGTGGGCGCTACCCCCGCACTCGCCGATGACTGGCCCACCCAGACCGTCACCATCATCGTGCCCTACGCGCCCGGCGGCATCGCCGACATCGCGGCGCGCACCGTGGGTGACGCGATGTCGCGCGAATGGGGCCAGGAGGTCGTGGTCGACAACCGCACCGGGGGCGCCGGCTTCGTTGCCGCCACCGCCGTCGCACGCGCCGACCCCGACGGACACACTCTGTTCGTAGCCGATGCCGGCGTGAACGTCGTCAACCCCTTCCTCTTCGACGATGTCCCCTACGATCCCGAAGCCGATTTTCGGCCGATCACCATGATCAGTGACACGCCGCTGGTCCTGTCGGCCAATGTCGACGCCCCGTTCGACACCACCGAGGAATTCGTCGAATACGCGATCGAAAACCCCGGCGAACTCAGCTTCGGCTCGGCGGGCATCGGCTCGCTCAACCACATCGTGCCGGAATGGATCAACCTCGAAGCCGGTATCGATGTCGAGCACATCCCCTATGACGGCGGCGCGCCGGCGGCCACCGCGCTCGCATCTGGCGAGGTCGAGGTCGGTGTGCTCGCCCTTTCCTCGGTCGGACCCTATGTCGACAGCGGCGAGGTGAAGCTGCTCGGGCTGGCGCGCGAGGATCGCGTCGGAAGCCACCCGGACCTGCCGACCCTCATGGAGGCCGGCATCGACGTCGCAGCCGGTCAATGGGCGGGGCTTTTCGCGCCATCGGCCGTCTCCGACGAGATCGCCGAGCAGATCGAGGCCGATGTGACCGCGTTCCTCGAGACCGACGACGCGGCCGAGACCTTCGGCGAACGCGGGGCGATCGTCTCGCCGATGAGCTCGTCGGATTTCGCCGAACTCCTCGAAGAGCTGCGGGACCAGTATTCCGGGGTCATCGAGGGCGCCGGGATCACGCCGGACTGATCCGGCCGGCAGGCTGAACCTGGTGCACCGGGCCGATATGAGCGCATGTTGCGCAAAAGTGGGGACCGGTTTTGCGCTCCTGCGACATGCGACTTCAGAAGGTCAGAGCGCGTCGCGCGAATGCGAATGAAGGCGACGCGCTCCAGGCCCGGTGCGCGACCGACGCAGGCGCCGCCGGCGCCCGCCGGACCAGCGGTCGCACTACTGCACGGCCTCGGGAGGATGCTATGCGGAATATGTTGAATGCCGATGCGGCTGCGGGTCTTGTCGCCACGGCGCTCGGCGCGGTCGTGGTCGCTTACTCGCTCTCCAGCTACTCGGTCGGAACCCCGCGAAGCATGGGGCCGGGCTTCTTTCCGGTCGGGCTTGGAAGCCTTCTGGTGTTCATAGGCGTCATCCTGACCGCGACCAGCCTCAAGGGCGGGGCGCCCTTGCCCAGGCTCAACCCGCGCCCGTGGGTGGTCATCCCGCTGGCCATCCTCGCCTTCGCGCTGCTCCTGCCGCGGGCGGGATTCGGCCCTGCAGGCGTCGTGGCGATGATCGTGGCCGCATTCGCCGAGCGGCGCCCCGCGCTGCCCGGACTTCTGTTGCTCGTCGCGGTGCTCGTTCCGGTGAGCTGGGCGCTGTTCTCGCAGGGACTCGGGATTCCGCTCAACTTTCTGGTCTGGAGGATCTGATGGGGCTTCTCGAGAGCCTGCAGCTCGGCTTTGCCACCGCGCTGACGATGGAGAACCTGCTCTACTGTCTGCTCGGCGTGACCGTCGGCATGGTGGTTGGCGTCCTGCCCGGGGTCGGGCATCTTGCCGCGATTTCCCTGCTGATGCCGCTGACCTTCCACGTGCCAACCACGGCGGCTTTGGTGATGCTGGCGGGTATCTATTACGGCGCGCAATACGGCGGCTCGATCGCCTCGATCCTGCTGAACCTGCCCGGGACGGCCTCATCGGCGGTGTTATGCCTCGATGGCTACCCGATGACGCAGCAGGGCCGCGCGGGGCCGGCGCTCCTGATCACCACCATCGCATCCTTCTTCGGAAGCTGCGTGGCGATCCTCGTGCTCGTGCTGCTGGCCCCGCCGCTCGCCCAGCTCGCGCTCGCCTTCCATTCAGCGGATTACTTCGCGATGATGATTCTCGGGCTCGTGGCGGCGGGGTCAGTCGCCTCTGGAAAACCCCTCATCGGGCTCGCGAGCGTGCTCATCGGGCTGATCCTGGCGCTCATCGGGATCGATCTCAACACCGGCGCGATGCGCTTTACCTTCGGTGTCCCCGAACTTTTCGAGGGGCTGAGCATCATCGTGCTGGCGATGGCGCTCTTCGGGGTGGTGGAGGTGATCTCGTCGATCGGGCAGCCGTCGACCGGCGCCGCGGCGAAGACGCGCATCACCTTCCGCGGGCTTTTGCCGTCGCGCGCGGAGTTTCGCGAAAGCCTCGCGCCGATGCTGCGCGGTGCCGGCGTGGGCACGGGGATCGGCGTGCTGCCCGGAACCGGGGGCGGGTCGATGGCCTCCTTCATGGCCTACGCGGTGGAAAAACGCCGCTCCCGCACGCCCGAGCGCTTCGGCAAGGGCGCGATCCCCGGCATCTCCGCGCCCGAGAGCGCCAACAACGCCGCCGCGCAATCGGCCTTCGTGCCGACGCTGACGCTGGGCATCCCGGGCGACGCGATCATGGCGCTCATGCTCGGGGCACTCCTGATCCACGGCATCCAGCCCGGCCCGCGGGTGGTCACCGACAGCCCGGACCTGTTCTGGGGCCTGATCGTCAGCTTCCTGATCGGCAACCTGATCCTGCTGGTCCTGAACATTCCGCTGATCCAGATCTGGGTGCGGATCCTGCAGATACCCTATCGGTATCTCTTCCCCAGCATCATTCTGCTGATCTGCCTCGGCGTCTACAGCGTCAGCCGCTCGCCTGTGGACGTGATGCTGGTCGCCGGCCTCGCCGGGGCGGGGTATCTCCTGATCCGGCTCGGCTTCGATCCGGCGGCGATGCTGCTGGGCTTCATTCTCGGGCCGATGATCGAGGAGAACATGCGCCGCGCCCTGCGCGTCAGCCGCGGCGACTTCATGATCTTTCTCGAGCGTCCGATCAGCGCGGGCTTTCTGACGCTGGCGCTGCTGATGCTCCTCTGGACCGGCTACACGGCGTTGCGCGCCCGGCGCCGGGCCGACGCCGAAACCACTGACACAGCAGACACCGAGGACCAGACACGATGACCCAGCCCATCGCCGTGCGCCGGATCGAGCGCGCCGACACTTCCACACTCGATGGCCTCAGCCAGGCCGGCGTGGCCACCGTGCACGAGGCGCAAGGCCGCAGGGGGCTCATGGAGCCCGTGATGCGCCCGATCGCGGCGGGTCAGAGGATGGCCGGCAGCGCCGTGACCGCGCTCTGCACGCCGGGCGACAACTGGATGCTGCATGTTGCGATCGAGCTCATGGGCCCCGGCGATGTCCTCGTGGTGGCCACCACGTCGCGGTGCACCGACGGCTATTTCGGCGATCTGCTCGGCGAGTTCGTGGCCGCGCGCGGCGGACAGGCCGTTGTCCTCGATACCGGTGTGCGCGACATAGCGGACCTCGCCGCCCAGGGGCTCCCCGTCTGGGCGCGGGCCATCTCGGCGCAGAGCACGATCAAGGAGACGGTCGGCGCGGTGAATGTTCCCGTCACCTGCGCGGGCGTGCGCGTGGTGCCGGGCGATGCGGTCGTCGGGGATGATGACGGGGTCGTGGTCGTTGCGCGCCCGCGCGCGGCGGAGGTCCTGGCCGCGGCGCAGGCCCGCATCGCCAAGGAGGACGCGATGCGCGAGCGGATCCGCGCCGGTGAGGCAACGCTCGACCTGCTTGACCTGCGCGACAGACTCGCCGAACGGGGGCTGTCCTACGCCGACGGTCCGCTGGACTGGTCGGACGATTCCGGCGCCGGCCGCTGAAGAGGGAACGCGACATGCGCATCGCCATACTCGACGACTACACTGACACCGCGATCCCGGCTGCGGACTGGTCGGACACCGGCGAGATCACCGTATTTCACGATACGCTCACCGACAGGGCAGCGCTGATCGAGCGTCTGCGTCCCTTCGAGGTCATCTGCGCGATGCGCGAACGCACGCCGCTGCCTGCCGAGCTTATCGCCGCGCTGCCGAACCTGAAGCTCATCGTGACCTCCGGGATGCGCAACAAGGCCATCGACCTCGAGGCGGCGCGCGCCTGCGGGATCACGGTCTGCGGAACGGAGCTCGGCAAGACCAACACATCCGAGCTGACCATGGCGCTCATTCTCGCGGCCAATCGCCGCCTCCTGCCCGAGGCTGAAAGCCTGCGCGCCGGGGGCTGGCAGGTTGCGCTCGGACGGGAGCTTGCAGGGCTGACACTGGGCCTGGTCGGCCTCGGGCGGATCGGGGCGCAGATGGCCGGACTTGGCCGCGCCTTCGGAATGGAGATCGCCGCCTGGTCGCAGAACCTGACCGAGGCGCGCTGCGCCGCACTCGGGGTGCAGCAATGTGCCTCGCTGACCGAATTGATGGGCTGCGCCGATGTGGTGTCGGTGCATCTGCTGCTCTCCGAGCGGACAACGGGACTCATCGGCGCCGATGCTTTCGCCGCGATGCGTCCCGGCGCAGTGTTCGTGAATACCTCGCGCGGGCCGATCGTGGATAATGCGTCGCTTCTCAAAGGGTTGCGGGCGGGTCAAATACAGGTCGCGGCTCTCGATGTCTTCGACACGGAGCCACTGCCCAAGGACCATCCGCTGCGCGACGAGCCGCTGATCGCCGAAGGCCGGCTCCTGCTGACCCCCCATCTGGGCTACGCGACCGAGCAGAACTTCCGCCTCGCTTACGGGCAGATGGTCGAGGCGATCCAGGCCTGGAAGGCAGGCAATCCCGTTCGCGCATTGACCTGACGGTCGCCCTGCCAACGCGACGGACCGCATCGGGATCGTCGCCGGATCGATCATCCTGCGTATAGCGGGGACGACGGATGCGAAGCGGGCGGCCGCCCCGGCGCTGCGCGCGGCGGCATGATCCCTGCCGGGCAATCGGTTCGGATCGCCCATGCCGCCGGGCCGGTTGACATGCGCAAGGGCCACGACGGTCTGGCGGCGGTCGGCAAGCGTCTCGAACAGCCGCGCACGCCGGCTCGGCGGTATCGGGGCGCTCGCATGCGGAGTGTCCCCGGGGCCTCTCAGGCCGGGGTGAACAGGTGGATTGCGGGCGCACGCGCGGCATCGCACGAGCTTGTGACGAGCACGGGAAAGAGCGTGAAGAGCGTCGCCACCAGCCCGGTCCAGGCGCCGGCGCGCGGAAGTCCCGCGCGCATCCCGCCCGAGGCCGGCAGCCGCTGCAGCAGCGCCGCCCCGGCGATCAGCCCCAGCGCCCAGCTTCCCACGAGCGCGGCCCGCTGCAGCGAGACCGGGCCCGCCACAACCCCGTCCCAGCCGAGCGCGCAGCCCGCACCGTGCAGCGCATACACCACCGAAAAGGTGACCGCCCAGATCATCGGCCCGGCGATGCTGCGCGCGAGAAAGCTCATCCGCCCGCCCCCTGCGCGAGCAGGATGGCCCCCGCGATCAGCGCCGTGACGGCGGCGAAGTCCTGCCAGAGCCGCCAGGCGGGCAGGCAGCCGGCGCGCGCACCGACGATCTCGCCGCGCCTCGCCTGGTCGAGCGCGAAGGCCGCCATGCCCGCCGCGATCAGCGCGTGCAGGCCGACATAGCCCGTGAGCACGCCGCGCAGCGCGTCGCGCGCGTGCCGGGTCGGATCGTCGAGCACGGCGGCCGCTAGCCAGCCGAGGCAGGCGAGCGCCACGAGATTGGCCAGGAGCCCCGCCGCCGCGGGCAGCACGGCCCCGCCGCGGCCCTGTGCGCGCAGCCCGAGCCGCACCGCGACCACGCCAAGGCCGAGCCCGGCCACGAGCCCCGCGATCAGCCCCGCGCCGAGTTCCGGATCCCCGGTGAGTTCGGGCGGCGGCCAGCCCAGGGCGACGACGCTGAGAAACCCAACCCCGAAGAGCAGCGCGGCAAAGAGCGTGCCATCGGCCAGCAGCAGGCAGACCGCGCCGGTGCGCCCCAGCGTGTCCTGGCGATGGGTGTGGACCGGCAGGGTCAGACCCGGCGCCACTTCCACGGGTGCCGCATCGCGCCCCCGCGCCATGCCGCGCGCCCAGACCCAGATCAGCGCCGCAACGAGGGCGAGTGCGGGCAGCGTCAGCCAGTAGAGCCCGCTCAGCATCATCAGCACGAAGACGCCGATCGCGCCGGCGAGGCCGAGCGGCAGCGCCGTATTGCCCGGAAGGATCGCGACGAATTCGGGCCGCGCGCTGCCGACCCCGGTGACGAGCACTTCGCGCCGTCCGCGCGGCGCGCCGGGCAGCAGCCCCTCGCCGCGCGCGAGACCCTGCGCCGCCTGCGCGCCGCCGTCAAGCCGTCCGGGGCCGGGCAGCGAGGCGAAATTGTAGCTCGGCGGCGGCAGGCGCATCGCCCAGTCGAGCCCGGGCGCGCGCCACGGATCCCGCGGGCTGCGCGGTCCGAGCCAGGCCTGAAGCACCAGGTCGAGCGCAAAGAGCGCAAAGCCGATCGTCATCACGAAACCGAAGAGCGACGAGGTCAGGTTCAGCCAGATCCATTCGGGATTGTCCGGATAGACGTCGATCCGCCGCGGCATCCCCATCAGCCCGGTCAGGTGCATCAGGAAGAAGGTGCCGTGAAACCCGATAAGGATCGTCCAGAAGGCGGTCTCGCCCAGCCCCTTGATGCGCGCGCGCCCGGTGATCTGCGGCATCCAGTAGGCCGCCGCCGCCATCATCGGAAAGACGAAGCCCCCGATCAGGACGTAATGCAGATGCGCGACCACGAAATGCGTGTCATGCGCCTGCCAGTTGAAGGGCACGATGGCCAGCATCACGCCCGTCAGCCCGCCCATCACGAAGGTCAGGAAGAACCCCATGACGTGATACATCGGCAGGTGCATCTCGGGCCGGCCCTTCCACATCGTCCCGATCCAGGCAAAGACCTGCACCGCGGTGGGCACCGCCACGAGCACCGAGGCCGCCGAGAAGAAGGCCAGCGCCATATGCGGGATGCCGACCGTGAACATATGATGCACCCACAGCCCGAAGGACAGGAACACCAACGCCACGATCGCCGCGACGATCGCGCCGTAGCCGAGGATCGTGGTGCGGCACATCACCGGGATGATCGTCGAAAGCGCCCCGGCGGCGGGCAGGAAGATAATATAGACCTCCGGATGGCCGAACAGCCAGAACAGATGCTGCCACAGCAGCGGGTCGCCGCCGCGCGCGACCTCGAAGAAGGGCCAGCCGAAGGCGCGCTCGATCTCGAGCAGCACCGAGGCCAGGATCAGCGGCGGGAACCCCACCAGCATCATCACGCTCGTGCCCAGCATGTACCATGCGAAAAGCGGCATCTCGGTGAGCTTCATGCCCGGCGCGCGCTGGCGCAGGATCGTCACCGTGATCTCGACCGCGGCGGCGAGCGCCGAAATCTCCACGAAGGTCACGCCGAGCAGCCAGACATCAGCGTTCACCCCGGGCGAATAGTTCGCCCCCGAGAGCGGGGTGTACATGAACCAGCCGTCATGCGGCGCCACCCCGCCCAGAAGCGCGAAGATCAGGATCAGCCCGCCGAACAGGTAGCACCAGTAACCCAGCGCCGTGAGCCGCGGGAAGGCGAGGTCGCGCGTGCCGAGGATCTTGGGCAGCATGTAGATCGCCAGCCCCTCCAGCATCGGGATGGCAAAGAGGAACATCATGATGCTGCCATGCATCGTGAAGATCTGGTTGTAGATCTCGGTATCGAGAAAGGCGCCCTCGGGCGTGGCGAGCTGGGCGCGGATCAGCATCGCGAGGATGCCGCCGATTGCGAAGAACACCAGCGCCGTGGCCATGAAGCGCAGCCCCAGCGTGGTGTGACTGACGGCGGTGATCTGGCCGCGCCAGCCCGGCGCGTTAGCCCAGGCGCGGTCGAGCTCGCGGTGCAGCCCGAGCGCGCGCTGCGGCGCATTGGCGGCGATCTCGCCCGCGGCGGCGCCTGTGCCGGCCGCGGCGCCAATGGTGGCGTCAGTCATCGGCGAACTCCTCGGCAGGCGGGGCGTCCGCGAGCGCGTCGGGCGGCGCGTCGGCGTCGTAGGCCACGAGCTCGAAGCGCATCGCGGCATGACCCAGCCCGCAGAACTCGGCGCAGAGCCCCTCATGCGTGCCGGGCCGGTCGGCCTCGATCCGCAGCAGGTTGCGCCGGCCCGGGATCGCGTCGACCTTTCCCGCAAGCTGCGGCACCCAGAAGGCGTGAATCACGTCCTCGGCTGTGACGATCACGTCCACGGGGCGGCCGGCGGGGATATAAAGCGTGTCGTCGGTCTCCACCATTCCGCCCTCGGCATCGGGCTGGGCAAAGCGCCAGCCCCATTGATAGGCGTGCGCGCGCACCTCGACCGCGCCGTCATCGCGCGGCAGGATCCGCTCGCCGACCCACAGCCCCGCAACCAGCACCGTCGTGAGCACCACGAGCGAAAACCCCAGCCCCCAGCCATGCGTCCAGTAGCGCGCCGGGCGCACCCGCGGCGGGCCGAAACTCAGCGCCAGCAGCACCCCCACGAGCAGCGTGATCGCCGCCGAGCCGATCAGCATCCCCCACCACAACAGCGCGATGTCGCCGGCCGCCGGCCCCGCCGGGGCGAGGGTCGAGAGCGGGCCGTCGCACCCCGCGAGCAGCAGCACCATCGCCACCGGTGCAGACCGGCGCAGCTTCTGATAGCGTGCCGCGAAAGGAGACCGCCCATGCCCCGCGACGAAGATCCGATGATCGATCCGATCGAGGAAAAGCGCGCGCTTCAGGAAACCGAATCGCGCATCGCGATTCACGGCCACCCGCTGCATGCGATGCTGGTCGCCTTTCCGATCGCGCTGACGATGTGCGTGCTCGGCGCCGATCTGCTCTACTGGTGGACGGGCGACGAATTCTGGACCCGTGCTGCGGGCTGGGCGGCCTTCGGGGGCTTCGCGCTGGGGGTGGTCGCCGGGGTGACGGGCACGGTCGAGCTGCTGATCGTGCCGGGCATCCGCAACCGCTCGGCGAGCTGGACGCATTTCATCCTCGCGGTGATGCTGCTGTCGATCCTCGGCGCCAACTGGGTGTTGCGCATCGGCGATCCCGAGGGCGCCGTGCTGCCCTGGGGGCTGGCGCTTTCGCTGATCGCGGCGGGGCTGACGGCGGTGACCGGATGGCATGGGGGCAAGCTCGTCTTCGACTATCAGATCGGCGTCAGCCCGGGGGGCAATTCGCGGTCCTGAGGGCTGCGCATCCAGCCCGGCAGACCCTCGACGAGGGGGGCGAGGTCGGGCTTGGCGAGCACGAGCCACAGCACCGCGAGCATGAGCGGGACCGCGAAGGCCAGCCCCAGAAGCGGCGGCGGCATGCGGTAGCTGCGCGGCCGCTCGCCGGTCTGCGAGATCAGATAACCCATCCAGGCATGCACCAGCACCATCCCCGCCACCGCGGCGAGCTTGGTGAGCATCCACGGCGTGACCAGTTCGAGCAGCAGGATCAGCACCGTGCCCGCCGCCACCGCGATGACCGCGGCCGGCGAGATGATGCGCGTGTAGCTGTAATGGCTCAGCCGGCGGAACCGCGCAAAGCCGTCCTGGCTCGCGACCGCCGCGCCGCGCCCGTGCAGATGCAGCAGCACAGGCAGCAGGAGCAGCCCCGCGCACCAGACCGCCAATGCGGCGATATGGGTCGCCTTGAGCGCGGCGATCATGCGGCCAGCCCGTCGCGCCAGCCCCGGCGCAGCAGGAGCGCGCCGATCAGCGCGAGCGGCAGCATCCCCGGCACCCACATGATCAGCCCGGCAAGCTGCTGATCGGCCATCATGGAAAGCCCGAACGCCTCGGCGCCGACCAGATGTTCGGGGTAGAGCGCGCGCGGTGCGAAGGTCAGTATGGCGCCGATCAGCCCCATCTGCCCTGCGAGCCCCGCAACCATGGTGGCCGAGGCGAACATCGCCATCGCGTCCCTGCGCGCGGCGAGCACCGCGCTCCAGAACACCCAGCCGGGCAGGATCAGCGCGGCCTGCATCGCCCAGTAGATCGCGGTGCTGTCCCACGCAGCCGCATAGACAGCAGGCACATGCCACCCCCACAGCGCCGCCGAGAGCGCGACGAACGCCGCCGCGCCCGGCGCCCCGCGCCAGGGCAGCGCCACGGCGAGCGCGGGCGCGATCACCCCAAGCAGCACCAGATGATGCAGCGAGCGCGCCGCAAAGAGCGCGACGGTCAGCGCGCAGAGCGGTGCGACGAAGGCGATCAGGGCCGCCAGCGCCGCCACGCCGAAGGCGCCTTCGCGCCGCCGCCCCGCCCGGACGCGGCGCAGAGCGACGGCTCCGGCCAGCATCGCGGCCGCGAGCAGCGCCAGCAGCGCCGGGTCGAGGTTCCAGCTTCCAAGCAGCTTCTCCGGCAGGGGAACCGGACCGCAATAGGGGGTCGTCGCATTCGTCATGGTCCTGTCCCTGCTCGGTTCGCGGCCGGCCCGCCCTGCGCGTCACTGGCGCGCGATTGCGCGGTCGGCTCTCGTCTTCCCCGCCGGAAACCGCCGCGCCCGCTGGCTCGCGGTGGTGGCCCACAAATGTCAGCGGCCCGCAGGGTGCCTTTCAGCATGCAGCATTCAGACAAATGCGCTTCGGCGCAACCCGCCGGACGGCCCGCCGTCCCTCGCGCAACCCGGCCCGTCCGCGGCACAGCGACCGGAAAGATGGCCCGATCCGCTCCGAGGCGGGCGCAGGGCGGTCAGCACCCCGCCGGCGCTCGGGTTCGTCCATGCGCGCACGGGGCCGATGCATGGCCGTGCCGGCAAGGGGCGGCGCAAGTGCCGCGGGCCGGGCCGGGCTCGCCGCCATCTTCCTGCCCGACCCGCCTGATCGCAGGCACCGCAACGCGACAAGGCCGGATAGGTTCCGTCCAAAGTCAGGACTCTTTTGCCGCTGGGCCATGGAACCCGACCGTGGCGGCGGCGTTGATCCGCCACGTCTCGCAAGTGAGGCGCGTCAAACTGAGGAAGCACGCGATGAAAAAAATTCTGCTGACCACCGCGATCATCGGCCTGATGGCGGTTCCCGGGTTCGCCGATTCGCATGACAATGACAACGGCGACGATGACATGGTCACCGAGAACGGTGACGCGACGGATACCGACGCCGAAGTCGAGGCTGAAGCCGATGCCGAGGCCGAAGCCGGTGCGGCCGTCGATGTCGCGGATCTCTCCGCCGACGATCTGATGGGCGCCGACGTGATGTCGTCCGATGACGAGCGGGTCGGCGATGTCGATGATGTCCTGCTCGATGGCGAGGGCACGATCGAGTCGATCCTCTTCGATGTCGGCGGCTTTCTCGGGATCGGGGCGCAGACCGTCGAGGTCGGCGTCGAGGATTTCGAGATCCTCGAGGTCGATGATGAACTGCAGGTGCAGCTGGATCTGAGCGAAGAGCAGATCGAGGAGCTGCCCGAATACGAGGAGTGACGCGCCGCGACACCCTCCTGTCAAGAGCCCGCGATCCGCGGGCTCTTTTCATGTCCGGCAGCGCCGGGCGGACTTGCCGGCCGATCCTGCGGCGCGGCGCGTCCCCGTCAGGATGGCATGCGCCACTGCACGGTTCAGCGGCGTGACGCCACGCCCGCCAGGAGCCTGTCGAGCCCGCCGCGCATTCCCGCGATGCGGTCGCGCTCCTCGTCGCTCAGATCGGTTGCCAGAACCGCGTCGAACGCCTCCATGACATGCCACTCGCCGTTTCTGACACGGTCGAGGATGCGCGCATCCACGGGATCGAAGAGCGCGCGAGCGCTCACGGCCGCCCTGTTGATGCGTGCCGTGATGCTGTCCGTGTGCTCGGGGTCAACGCCGCGTGCGGCCAGGATCGCGTCAAGCGCTGCGACATGCGCCATGTGAAGGCCGAGAAAGCGCTGCGCGATCGGCCGGAACTCCATCTCGGCATTGTCGAGCACCGCTTCGAACCCGGCGCGCGTATCGAGCGTTCGCCGCCGCAGCTCGCGGATCGCGGCGGTGCTGTCAGTTGGAGGTGCACCGCTCTGGTGGGCTTGCGGGCGGGGCATACTGGATCCTTTCCGGCGTGCAAGGTCCCACCGCACCAACGCGCGGGGCGCGGCCCAAGGGGCGGCGGCGCTGATGGCGGATGGGATGGGTTTCTTGGCGCTATGGGCGCATCGGCCGCGCCGACTGGACGCGCTGCCTGCAGGAGCTGAAATCGGTGTGCGGCGTATCGGTCTCGGCCCGTTCGTCCGGACCCGGCAGACACCGCCGCCGGCGCGCGGCGCTGCCTGCCCGGCAGCGGCGCACAGCGCGCCGATGCGTCTGTCCCCGGTCTCGATAAGGCGGTCCGGTCTCGTCCGAACGACAGCGCAGGAGCCGAAGCGCCCCTGCCAGCGCGGCCGCCCTTGGCGCGCTCACGGCGGGCCACGGCCCTGCAGCGCCCGCGCGACCAGCGCGAGCACGAACAGCGCGAGAAACAGCACGAACAGGATCTGCGCGATCCCGGCCGAGGCGGAGGCGATGCCGCCGAAGCCGAAGGCGGCGGCGATCAGCGCGATGATGAGAAACGTGACGGCCCATGAGAGCATGACGGATATCCTTCGTATTCGTGTTTCGCGACGCGGTCCTTTGCTTCGCGACGACACAACGCGCGACGCGCGCCGATGTTCCTGAAACTCGTCGCGTCGAGCGATCAGCCTTCCGCGGCGCCCCCGCGCGCGCCGCGAAACCGAAGCGCGACGCGGAAGGCGGGGCCGTCATCCGTCTCGATCGGACCCTGCTCGGCCTCGGTGTCGAGCTGCGTGCTGAAGGCGTGGATCAGCCGGTGGCCGAGCTGCCCGTCGGCGCCCTCGCCCGGCTCCACCGGGGCGGCGCAGGTGTTGACGATCTCGAGGACGACATCGCCCTCGGCCGTCTCGGTCAGTCGCACATCGATGCGCGCCGTGCCGCCCACCGGCTGCCCGACATATTTGAGCGCGTTGATCAGCGCCTCGGTCGCGAGCAGCGACAGCGGCACCACCTGGTCCGGGTCCAGCGTGACCGGATCGAACTTCGTTTCGACGGCGATGTCGCTGCCCGGCAGCGTGCTCATGGAGACGAGCTTGCTGACGATCCCGCCGAGGAGCTCGTCGGCGCGCAGGGCGGACAGCCGCTCGGACCGGTAGAGGCTCTCATGGATCGTGGCGAGCGTCATCACCCGCTCGTGCAGACCGTGCAGCAGCGCGCGCGCTTCGGTGCTCTCCACCTGGCGCGCCTGGATGCTGATGATCGAGGCGATGAGCTGCAGGTTGTTCTTCACGCGGTGATGCACCTCGCGCAGCAGGACCGTCTTTTCGCTCACCGATGCCTCGAGCTGCGCCTCGTCGCGCGCGAGCACCTCGGCGAGCTCGCGGAAGGTGGCGCTCAGCTCGCGGATCTCGTCGGGTGCGCGCTCGAGGATCTCGGGCGGTTCACTGCGTTCGGTGTGCGCGAAGCTGTGCATCTGCGCGCCCAGCGTGCGCACATGGCGGATCACGAGCCGGTGCGCCGCGAAATAGGCCACGCCGAGGCTGACCAGCCAGACGAGCACGGCAAAGCCGAGCGTGCTCGACGCCGGGGGTTGATCGCGCGACGGAAGATCTTCGTCGGACCAGATGCCGAGCGCGTAAAGCCGCTCCTCGATCAGCGGCACCACCGTGTAGGTGCGCCCATCGCCGCCGGCGCTGGTCTGTCGCAGCACGGTGCGCTCGCCACCGGCGAAGGAGTCGAGGTCACGCCCGGCGGGGAGCTCGTCGGTGATGTCTTCGTCACCGGGGGCCGTGCTGATGACATCGCCGCTGCGGGTGAACAGGATGCTGTGGCTCGGCTCCCGCTCCTGGCCGAATTCGCGCACGAAATCCATCGCGTAGAGCGGCAGCGCGAAGATCACGAACCCGGCGAGTTCGTCATCCTCCTCGATGGGGCTCGCGATCACCAGCGCGGAGCGGTCGGTGATCTCCCAGTCGGGATCGAGCTCGATCACCGGCTCGTCGCGATCGCGCACGCGTTCCAGCAGATCCGCGTCTGACAGATCCGCGTCGGTCTCCTCGGAGGCACACAGCATCGCGCCGTCGGGATCGGTGAAGCCCGCGAAGATGAACAGCCCCGCACCGTCGATGAAATCCGCCAGCGCCTTGTCGCATTCCTCCGGCTCGTCGCGATTGTCGAGGGCCGCCGACCCCAGCGCATCCGCCGAGCCGAACGCGCTCTGGATCAGCGCAAGCTCGCCGGAGATCGACTCGAATGTCAGACCGAGCAGCGCGGTCTCGGCGCTGCGGCGCGCCTCGCTTTCGGCGCGGTTGTTCTGCATCACCGCGATCATTCCAAGCGGCACCAGCGCCAGCGTCAGCATGATCAGGAGCCGGAATCCGAGCCCGCCCGACATCGCCCGCAGCCGCGCCACCAGCCGCGTCAGCATCGCGTCACCGCGACGTCGCGGGCTTGGCGGGCGCAATCCCGTTCGCGGTCGGATCGCTGATCGCGGGGTGCTCGTCGGGGCCGAGTTGCAGCATCTCGGCGAGCCGGGCGCGCCCGCGATTGGCGCGGCTCTTGATCGTGCCGATCGCGCAGCCGCAGGTCTGCGCCGCTTCCTCGTAGGAGAACCCCGACGCCCCGATCAGGATCAGCACCTCGCGCTGATCGTCGGGAAGCTGTGCGAAGGCGCCGGCGAAATCGCGCAGCGCGAGGCGGCCGTCATGATCGGGTGCCTGCGACAGCCGCGCGGCGAACGCGCCGTCGACATCCGCAGTTTCGCGCCGCCCCTTGCGCTGCATGGAGTAATAGCTGTTGCGCAGGATCGTGAACAGCCAGGCGCGCATGCTCGTGCCCGGTGTGAAATGGTCGAGCTTGCTCCACGCCTTGAGAACCGTATCCTGCACGAGGTCGTCCGCGGTGGCCGGGTTGCGCGCGAGGCTCAGCGCGAAGGCGCGCAGCTCGGGCACCGACGCGACGAGCGCATCGCGCGGCGCGGTGACGGGGGCCGGGTCAGTCATCGCGCTGCTCCTGTGCCTTCAGCCGCTCGAGCAGATCGCGCAGGTGGTCGGGAAGCTCATCGTCGAGCGACGCCCGGTAGAGCCGGCGCAGGTTCGCATCGATTTGCTGTTCGATCGCGGGGGGGACCTCTTCGGGGGTGTTGGGGTCGGCGTCGTCTCCTGGATCGCGTCGTGCCATGGTGAAGCCTTCTGTCCTGACACCGAATTTGTGCATCTGCCCGGGAACAAAACGCCGCGGCGCGCGTTCTGTTCCATTGAATGGTCAAAAAAGGGGGGATGCAATGACGGGGACGGACGATTTTTCCCGGGGCGCGCCCCCGGACAGCGCGGGCGACAGGGCCGCCCTGATCGCGCAGGAGCTGCCCTATCTGCGCCGCCATGCGCGCGCGCTCACCGGCAGCCAGCAGCTCGGCGACCACGCCGCCGCGGCGACGCTCGAGGCGATCCTGCATGACGGCGATCTGCTCGATGCGGGGCTGCGGCCGCGGGTCGCTCTGCTTGATGTCTTCTACCGGATCCGGGCGGCGAGCGGCGCCACGATGGGCTCGTGGGAGCCCGGCACGCCCGAGGCACTGGCCGAGCGCCATCTCGCCCGGCTCACGCCGCTGAGCCGCGAGGCGCTCCTGCTGAGCACCATCGAGGAGCTGCGCTTCGACGAGATCGCGCGGGTCATGTCGATCGAGCAGGCCGAGGCCGAGCGGCTCGTCGCCACCGCCAAGCGCGAAATGAGCGCGACGGTGGCCGGCCGGCTCCTCGTGATCGAGGACGAAACCCTGATCGCGATGGACATCGAGAGTATCGTCACGCAGATGGGTCACGGTGTGACCGGGATCGCGCGCACCCGCGATCAGGCCGTCCGCCTCGCCGCGCGCGAACGCCCCGACCTGATCCTCGCCGATATCCAGCTCGCCGACGGGTCCTCAGGCATCGACGCGGTCAGTGACATCCGCGCCGAGGCCGGCGAGATCCCGGTGATCTTCGTGACGGCCTATCCCGAGCGGCTCCTGACCGGGGCGCGGCCCGAGCCCGCCTTCCTGATCACCAAGCCCTATTCGGACGCACAGCTGCAATCGGCCGTCAGCCAGGCGATGTTCTTCTCCTCGACCGCGACCCTGACCGGCTGAGCCGCGCGGCGGAACAACGCCGCGCGCGCCGCGTTGGTGGCCGGGCCGCCGCGACGGCGCGGGGCCGATCAACGAAAGGACCCGCCATGAAACTTCTTCATCTCCTGCCCGCCCTCGGGCTCATGGGTCTCGCCGCCGGCGGCGACACGATCACCGGCGCGGCCGGCAACGTCGCCTTCTGCGAGACTTATCCCGAGCGCTGCTGAGAATCCCTGGACCCCTCTTGCCCGGCCGGCGCCCTGTCGTGGCGCGGACCAACCTAAGGGAGCGACCCGCCATGCCGCAGCGCGGCCTCGAGGCGTCTGCGCCGCGCTGGCGCAGGACGGATGTGATCCTGCTCGCCGCCGGGATTCCCGTCGCGATCTGGATGCTCAGCGACGTCTTGATCGTCGTGTTCTTCGCGGTGATCCTCGCCGTGGGGCTCGACGGGGTGGCATCGGCGCTGAGCCGGCGCAGCCGGCTGCGCCGCGGCTGGGCGCTGCTCGGGGTCTGTATCGCCATTCCCGCGCTGCTCGCGGGTGCGGGCGCGGCGGCACTTCCGCAGGTGGTGCGCCAGTTCGGCGCGCTGCGCGAGCGCCTCCAGACCCTGACAGAGGCGCTGCGCCACCGTTTTGCGCTGGATGGCTGGCCGGGCGAGCTGATGGCCAACATGGAGGAGAACGGCGCGCAGCTCGTCGGCGGGGTCAATCAGCTTGTCACCCATCTCGGTGCCGTCGGCGTCTCCACGCTGGGCGGTGTGGTCAGCACCTTCGTGCTGGTCGTGCTGGCGGGCTTCCTCGCCGCCGATCCGGCGCTCTACCGCTCGGGGCTCTTGCGGCTGGTGCCGCCGGCGCGGCGGCCGCTGATCGACGCGACGCTGGCCGCCGCCGCGCACGGGCTGCGCTGGTGGTTTCTCGCCCAGCTCGCCTCGATGGCGATCCTGGGCGGCTCGGTCGGGCTCGGGCTGTACCTGATCGGCATCGAATACTGGCTCAGCCTCGCGCTCATCACGGCGCTTCTGACCTTCGTGCCCTATCTCGGCCCGGTCATCGCGGGGGTCCCCGTCATCGCGATCGGCTTCACCGAGGGGGCCGAAATCGGCGTGATCGTGCTGATCTTCTATCTGGTGGTCCAGAACATCGAAAGCACCCTGGTGCTGCCGCTGATTTATCAGAAGGCCGTCCGCCTCGCCCCGGCGGTGACGATCTCGGCGCAGGTGCTGATGGGGCTGTGGTTCGGGGTGGCCGGGCTCGTGCTCGCAGCGCCCCTGACCGTGGTCGTGCAGGTGCTTGTCGCGCGGCTCTATCTCGGCGCGGTGCTCGGCGAGGCGCCGGAGCACCGGGAGCGCGCTCATGCTGGAGCAGCATGACGAACGGGCCGGCTCGCGCCGCGACATTACGGTGGAAAAGCTCACCGCGATGTGCAACGATCCGCACGCGGTGATCGCCGCGCAGCGAACGCGCGCCGCCGGCTTCGCGCAAGCGGGTGGCAGTTGATACACCAGCCTGCGGGACAGCGCCCTCCGGACCCCGAAGCACCCAAAAAAGGGAGTCGACATGACCGAAACGACCCTGCGCCGCCTGCGCCGTTCCATCAACAGCCTGCACCGCAGCGGGATGCTGGTCCGGATGGCCGGGTTTGCCGCGCTCGGCGGGTCATTCTGGGCGATGAGCGCGGCGGCCGCGGTCTGGCCCGATGCGGGGATGGCCCCCGGCGAGTTCGGCAGTTGCAATCCGTTGCAGGGTGATTTCGGCTGCGGTCATGGGCTGGGCTGCGCGTGCCACCTGCTTCCGGAGCCAGGCTCGCAGGTCTGATCGGGCCGGGCCGGCATTGGCGCCGCCGCGCGCCGCAGTGGCAGCATGGTGAGGCGGCGGCGCCCGGAGGCGCCGCCGCAACGCGTCAGGTGCTCACGCCGAGCAGCCAGCTTGCCATCAGGAAATACACCAGCAGGCCGGTGAAGTCCTTGATGGTGGTGATGAACGGGTCCGCGCCGGGGGCGTGGTCGGCGCCCAGCTTGACCAGCATGTAAGGCATCAGGAAGCCCAGCATCGCCGCGGTGAAGACCGAGGTGAACAGCGCCACCCCTACCACGATGCCGAGCTGCGGGATGTCGTTGGGCAGGCCCTGCCAGACATACGCCACCGTGCCGGCGACGAGCGCGATCACCACCGCCATCGCAAGCCCCACCAGCGCCTCGCGCGCGAACGCCGTGCGCCAGAAATCCTCCGCGCGGATATGCCCCAGCGCGAAGCCGCGCGCGAAGATCGTCGAGGACTGGGTGCCGACATTGCCGCCCATATCCATCACCAGCGGGATGAAGATCGCGAGTGCGACCACCGCGCCGAGCACGTCCTCGAAGGTGTCGATCAGCCCGCCCACAATGAGCCCGCCGACGAGCGTGATGAGCAGGAAGCTCATGCGCAGCCGCACGGTGTACCAGATCGGCCCCTTCGTGAGCCGCTCGGAGCGGATATGGTCCTGCGTCTTGAGCAGATCGCCGATCCCGGCCTTGTAGTAGATGTCGTCGGAGGTTTCCTGCTCGAGGACATCCATCGCGTCGTCGAAGGTCAGGACCCCGACCATGCGTCCGTCGTCATCGATCACCGGCAGCAGCGCGGTGTCGTGTTTCTGCAGCTTGCGCGCGGCCTGCTCCTGATCGGTGCCAGCGGCCACGGGCAGCCCCTCCCCCTCGAGCAGATCCGCGACGGGCGCCGTATCGGCGCTGCGGATCAGCATGGAGAGGCGCACGAAACCCTTGTAGGTCCCGTCCGGCGCGGTCGCGAAGACGAGGGCGGATTGCCCCTTGGGCAGGTCGCTGTCGCGCACATGGCTCAGCGCCTCGCCGACCGTCGCGGTCTCGGCGACGGCGAGAAAGCGCTCGCGGATCCGATTGAGGACCGGCTCGCCGAGACGCTCGGTTTCCGGGGTGGTGATATCGGTTACAGTCATGGTCATCATCGTCTCCATTGCTGAGGCGATGACGGGGCCGCGCGCCGTGTCCGGCGCATGGGTGCGGCATGGATGCGCATGGCGCGGCCCGGCTGCGCCCGCGCAACCGGCCTTGGCCATCTGCAATCCGCGATCTCGGTGTAACGCCGGGCCCGACCGCCCGGCAGGGCAATCAGGCGCGGGTCACGCCGGAACGGCGCGCGGACCCGTCATCGAATGCGTCGAAACTCGGAGGTTTCATTTTTCCTCGTTGCCTTGGTTGAGCGCGGCGCAGTTGCCGCGCCCGCAAAACGCGCAATCACGACTTCAAGTCAACCTCCCTTGCAACCGGCAACGGGCGCGCGGACGTCGCAAGCGTCCCCGGGGCAACATGGGGATTGCGGCGTGAAGGTCCGGGGCTTCGGGGTCAGCGCCGGCCCGGCGGCGATCGCGCCGTTCGTGACCCCTGCGCAGGGCAGCGCCGTGGCGCGCGTCACTTCAGCGCATATCGGGCAGGACGTTCACGATGCCGGGCTGCAAGAGCAGGATCAAGAAGGCGACGATCTGGATCAGGATGAAGGGAACGACGCCCTTGTAGATCTCCCAGGTCGGCACCTCCTCGGGCGTGACCCCGCGCAGGTAGAACAGCGCGAAGCCGAAGGGCGGTGTGAGATACGAGGTCTGCAGGTTGATGGCGATGAGGATGCCGAACCACAGCATATCCACATCGAGCGCCTGAGCCGCCGGGAGCAGGATCGGCACGACGATGAACACGATCTCGAAGAAGTCGATGAAGAAGCCGAGAAAGAAGATCAGCGCCATCGCGAAAAGCACGAAACCCATCTGACCGCCCGGCAGATCCGTGAGCAGGTCGCGCACGATCCAGTCACCGTCGAGCCCGCGGAACACGAGCGCGAAGGCGGTCGCGGCCACGAGGATGAACATCACCATGCTGGTCAGCTGCGCCGTCTGATAGAGGCTCTCGCGCAGAACCCGCATCGACAGGCGTCGATTGGCGGCGGCAAGCAGGAGCGCGCCCAGCGCGCCGATCGATCCCGCCTCGGTCGGCGTGGCGATGCCCGCGAAGATCGAGCCCAGCACCGCCACGATCAGCGCCAGCGGCGGTATCATGACACCGATCACCCGGCGCACCATCGCCCAGCCGCGCACCACGCCCAGCTCCTCGGGCGGCAGCGCCGGTGCCATTTCCGGGCGCGCCCATGCCAGCACCGCGACATAGATCACGTAGAAGACGGCCAGCATCACCCCCGGCAGCAGCGCGGCCATGAAGAGCTGGCCGACGGAGACGCCGAGCTGGTCGCCGAGCACGATCAGGATGATCGAGGGCGGCACGATCTGCCCCAGCGTCCCCGAGGTCGCGATCACCCCGGTCGCGAGGCTCTGGTTGTAGTTGTAGCGCAGCATCACCGGCAGCGAGATCAGCCCCATCGCCACGACCGTCGCCCCGACGACCCCGGTGGTCGCC